>JASIAM010000286.1 GCA_030041985.1 Bryobacteraceae bacterium
GGCCTATTGCGGCGCCAAACATGCTATTGCGGGATTCACGGATTCACTGCGCAGCGAGCTCATCCACGATAACAAAAAGATCCACTTGACGATGGTGCAGCTTCCGGCCATGAATACACCCCAGTTCACCTGGTGCCGCTCGAAATTGCCGCGTCATCCCCAGCCGGTTCCGCCGATTTTTCAGCCTGAAGTCGCCGCGGAACGAATTGTTTGGGCGTCGCATCACAACCGCCGCGAAGTATTTGTGGGCATGCCGACGGTGATTGCCATCGAGGGGAACAAAATCGCGCCCGCACTGGCCGATTATTATCTGGGCCGTACCGGTTTCGATTCGCAGCAGACGAAAGAAGAAATCTCGAAGAACCGTCTGGACAATCTGTTCGATCCGCTGCCCGGCGATTTCGGCGCACACGGCATATTCGGGCAGCAGGCTCACGAAAAGGCGGCGACCACCTGGCTTGCTGAGCACAGAGGAATCACAGCACTAGTAGGGGCAGCCACTCTTGGCGCTCTCGCATTGGTTATCAAGAAATAAAGAAAGGAAAGGCAAATGGCCAACACGACGGCAGACTTGTTAGTCGAACGTCTCATTGAGTGGGGAGTCGATACGATTTTCGGTTTCCCCGGAGACGGCATCAACGGGGTTTTTGAGGCGCTGCGCACGAACCAAGAAAGGATCAGGTTCATCCAGGTGCGCCACGAAGAGGCTGCCGCATTTGCAGCGTGCGGATACGCAAAATATACCGGGCGTCTGGGAGTGTGCCTCGCGACATCCGGCCCTGGCGGAATTCACCTGCTCAACGGTCTTTATGACGCCAAATGCGACGGGCAGCCTGTGCTCGCCATAACCGGCCATACATTCCACGATCTCATCGGCACCCATTACCAACAGGATGTCGATCTGGACAAACTGTACATGGATGTCGCGGCTTACAATCAGCGCGTCACCGGCTGCGATCATTTAATCAATGTTGTCGACGAAGCGATAAAAACCGCACTCAGCTATCGCACCGTCGCGCATATCAACATCCCCAAAGACGTTCAGGACTGGAATTCGGAAAGCAAACGCTCGGCCGCTAACGTTCCCGCCCACAGCGCCGATCTGTTCGCCGCGGCGATTCCTATCCCTTCGCAGGATTTACTCGTGCGGGCCGCCGCCGTCATCAATGAAGGATCGAAGGTGGCTATTCTCGCAGGCCGCGGGTGCCTGAACGCACGCGAAGAGATCTCCCAATTGGCGCGAGCGGTTGCCGGCCCGATCATTAAGCCTCTGCTTGGCAAGGCTGTGGTGCCTGACCGTGACCCTTACACTACCGGGGGCATCGGCCTTCTTGGTACGGCGCCATCGCAGGACGCTATTCAGGAATGCGACACGCTGATCATCGCCGGATCGAGCTTTCCCTATTTGGATTTCTATCCGAAACCCGGAAAAGCGAGAGCTGTCCAGATCGACGTCAGCCCCACCCGTATCGGTTTGCGATACCCGGCTGAGGTAGGGCTCGTCGGCGATTGCGCAACCGTTCTGCGCGCGCTGCTGCCGCTCATCAATAAGAAGAGCGATCAAAGTTTCATCGAGACCTGTCAGAAGCGCATGAAGAGCTGGAACGAATTGATCGAGGAGACAGGGCGCCGGACGGATTTGCCCATGAAACCGCAGGCCGTCACTTACTACTTAAACAAACTGCTGGCGCCCGATGCGATTGTCTCGGCCGACAGCGGCACCATCGCTACCTGGGCGGCCCGGTATATCGATATACGCGACCGGATGAAGTTTTCGCTGTCCGGCTCGCTAGCGACCATGGCGAATGGATTACCGTACAGCATTGGCGCAGCAGTCGCCTATCCCAATCGTCAGGTTGTCTGCATCGTCGGCGATGGTGGACTCACCATGCTGATGGGCGAGCTGGCTACGCTGGTCAAATACCGGCTCAACGTGAAAGTGGTTGTCGTCAAGAACAACACGCTCGGCCAAATCAAATGGGAGCAAATGGTATTCGAAGGCAACCCCCAGTACGGCGTCGATTTGCAGCCCATCGATTTTGCGGGTATCGCGATGAATTGCGGCGCTGCAGGTTTCACGATTGAATCCCCCGACCAAGCAGAGGAGGTTCTGCGACAGGCATTGGCACATGACGGACCGGCCGTCGTCCAGGCCATCGTCGATCCCAACGAACCGCCCATGCCCGGCAACGTTAGCACGGATCAGTTCATAAAGTTCAGCACTGCATTGATCAAAGGTCAAAAAGACGGATGGAAAATTCTCAAAACCGTTATGAAGGATAAGATCCGGGAAGTGGTTTGAAACGAAAACGCACACTGGGCCGTGATGCCGTATAGAAACGGACTGCGCTCTGCCGGCTGTGGCGCTATTGTGAGTGCATCCATGCAGGCCACACTATCTGTGTGGCGGGAGAATCGGCAGAAAGTAACAGGAGGAGACATTTCATGTATCACCATGTCAAGGAATTAATGTATACGGTGCACGTGGATACACCCGATCCTCGCTTCGGCAACATGTTGCTGGAGCAATTCGGTGGTCCCAACGGAGAATTGGCCGCCGCTCTCCAGTATTCGATCCAGGGCCTGAACTGCGAAGACGGAGAGCGTAAAGATATGCTGATGGACATCGGCACCGAAGAGATCAGCCATCTTGAGGTCATCGGAACACTCGCTCGCATGCACCTCAAGCCCACCAAGAAAGAGCGTGCGGCGGCCGAGGACAACCCGCTGATCTCGATCGTCGGCGGAGGCGGCGTCGGTCTTGTCAATTCGATGGGTGTGGCCTGGACGGCCGACTATCTGAAGATCAGCGGCCAAATCGAAGTGGACCTTCGCAGCGACATTGCCGCCGAAGCGCGGGCCAAAATCACTTATGAACGCCTGCTCAATTTTTGCGAGGACCCAGGCAGCAAGGACGCGCTGACGTTCCTGATGACTCGCGAGATCGCGCACATGAAATCGTTCATGCGGGCCCTCGAGAGCCTGGGCAAGGATCCTTTGGAGGTAGGGCAGATCCCACCGGATCCGAAGTTCGTCAACAAATACTTCAATGATTCCACCGGCACCGGACCACAAGGAGAGACTGACGCCCGCGGCCCCTGGAACATGGACGGATTTGAATACGAGGAATCTCCAGTACTCGCCAGCGTATCGCGCACCGTGGCCAGCCGCCAGCAGCACCGGAGATAACGCCACTTCCTCCTGCTGGCATGTTGCATGCAACAGAAGCAGGAGGAGAACAATCTCATGAAAACAAGGACATCGAAGAGCGCCGGAAGTTCTTCCGGCCATGCCGCCCATGCATCTGGACGGCAATTGACCGATCACGAGGAAATCCGCAGTTGGGCCGAGGAACGCCGCGCGACTCCCTCGTGCGTCAAAAAGACCGGCGGCAAGGGCGATGTGGGCATGATCCGATTGGATTTTCCTGGATACAGCGGCGAGGAATCGCTCCAGGAGATCTCATGGGAGCAGTGGTTTGAGAAGTTTGATGAAAACAGTCTCGCTTTGATCGTGCAGGATACTACTTCCGAAGGACAGAAGAGTAACTTCAACAAACTGGTAAAACGCACGGCCGAAGAGCAAAAACTCCGGACACGCAAGGCCGGTTAATCGCTCTATGGCCGCTCGCGATGAGCAGCTCACCGCCGGAACAGAGGAACATGGCCCAAGGCCGAGGCCCGGCAGACGCAATTTCTTCCGGGTGCTCGGCTTGGGCCAGATCACGGGCGCGGCGGACGACGATCCTTCCGCAATCGGGACCTATGCCAGCGCCGGGGCTAAATTCGGCCCCGCGCTTCTTTGGACCGCACCAGTAACCTGTCCGATGATGTTCGCCGTGGTCTACTTATCTTCCCCTGGCTGGAAAAGCCGCGGGTTTGCTGTTTGCGACCGGCGTGGTGGCCGTCGGCTTTCTGGCGGTGCCGGTGATGACTACCGGGGCCGCGTACGATCTCAGTCAAACCGCCGGCTGGCGCTACAGTCTTCATGCGACACCGAAGGCCGCGCCGAAGTTCTACGGCGCCATCGTTCTGTTTTCCCTGATCGGCATGGGTATGAATTTTTTGGGTATCAATCCCATTAAGGCTTTGGTCTTTGCAGGGATCGTGCAGGGCTTCTCCACGCCGCCGCTGATGCTCCTCATTCTGCAGATGACCAGTAGCCGGAGGATCATGGGAGAGCGCGCCAGTGGCCGCGGCATTAAGGTCCTGGGCTTGCTGACATTCTTGGCGATCTCCGCAGCGACCTTGGGTCTGGTGGCATCCTGGCTGATTTAGCGAGGTGAGGCAGAAAATGTTTGGAGACACACCGGTGAGTGCAGTGATTCTCGCGGCCCACCCGGACGACGAAACGATCGGGACCGGTGGGTGTGTTGATCTCTTTTCCGAAGTGGCCATCGTCCATGTGACCGATGGCGCGCCTCGTGACATGCAGGATGCGGTTCGAAACGGATTCCCATCTCGCGATTCCTACGCTGCCGCACGCCGGCAGGAATTCCTAGATGCCATCGAAGCGGGCGGCGTTCCCGCGGCAGAAACGATCCCGTTGGATTTTGCTGATCAGGAAGCCTCTCTGCACATGCCCGAAATTGCGCGCGAATTGTCCGCCCTGCTCGCCCGGATACGGCCAGCTCTTCTGTTCACGCATCCCTATGAGGGCGGGCATCCCGATCACGATGCGTTGGCCTTTGCCGCGCACGCCGCCGTCGAGTTATTGCCCGATGCTGTCCGGCCGCAACTGATGGAGTTCGCTTCCTACCATCGTCTAGGGGACGTGGTCGAGACCGGAGCGTTCCTTCCCAATCACGGCTCCGCTGAAATCGTTCGGCGTCTCGATCCGTGTGAGCGTGCCCGCAAGGAGCGCATGTTGGCTTGTTTTCGCACACAGGCGGTCGTACTGCGCCCATTCCGGACGGACGAAGAGCGCTTCCGGCTTGCTCCGGCGTACGATTTCACGCAACCTCCACACGCAGGGCAACTCTATTACGAGCAGTTTCCATGGGGAATGACCGCTGAACGCTGGCTAGGCCTTGCCCGAGCTGCCTGGGAGTCGCTCGGACTGTGCTGACTGTACTGCAAGTGGCGTATCCGCTCGCGCCAGTAAGTCTGGACGCCACCGGCGGAGCGGAGCAGATTATGGCGCTGCTGGATCGCGGCCTGGTGTCGCGAGGGCATCAGTCCATCGCGATCGCCTGCGCTGGATCGCGGACCGTGGGCCACCTGCTGCCGGTTGAAATCGCCGCGCCTTTCGATGCGGATTCGCAGCAGCGGGCGCGGACCGCCTTTCAGGAAGCCATTCAGGCTGCTTTACGGCACGAAGCGATCGACCTGGTTCACATGCACGGCGTGGATTTCTACCATTACCTCCCGCCACCGGATGTGCCTGTACTCGTGACGCTTCACTTGCCGGTAAGCTACTACCCCGAGCCGGTGTTCTGTTTGACGAGGCCTGATACCTGGCTGAACTGTGTTTCGGAAACACAGCGCCGCACGGTTCTTTCATGCCACAACTTAGTCCGCACCATCGACAATGGCGTGCCTCCGGAACTGTTTGCGGAGCAGCTTCCGCGTAAGGAGAACTACGCGCTTGCGCTGGGACGCATCTGTCCGGAAAAGGGCTTGCCTCTCGCCCTGGATGCCGCGGAACAAGCTGGCGTGCCGCTCTGGATAGCTGGGGCCGTATTCCCGTATGCGGACCATGAGCGGCACTTTCGCGAGGAACTTCAGCCGCGTCTAGTGCCACCGCACCGATTTCTTGGCCCGGTTGGTTTTGCGGCGAAGATCCGGTTGCTCTCCGCGGCGCGATGCCTGCTTGTGCCGAGTCTCGCGCCGGAAACCAGTTCGCTCGTAGCGATGGAGGCACTGGCCTGCGGAACGCCGGTGATCGTCTTCCGCGGCGGTGCTCCGGCCGCTTATATCGAACACGGCGTGACCGGGTTCGTGGTCGATCACGTGAGCGAGATGGCGGCCGCAATCCGGCAATCCGTGACCATCGATGGGGCCGAGTGCCGCCGCCGCGCCCGCCTCCTGTTCCCGGCGGAGCGCATGATCGATCGCTACATCTCACTGTACGAGCGGTTACTCAAGCGGACAGCAGTTCCCGCCGCCGGCGCTTGAACGAATGGCGGAAAATCTCCAGCTCTGCCGCGGCTCGCGCGATCGGCCGCCGCCAATCTCCCGGAGCAGTTTGCCGGAAGAGCCGCATGGTGGGGTACCACGGACTGTCGCAGCGGTCGAGCATCCAGCGCCAGTCGGCTTGGTAGGGAAGTAGTACCCAGACCGGTTTTCCGAGAGCGCCCGCAAGGTGCGCAGCCATGGTGTCCACGGTGATCAACAGGTCCATATTCGTCAGGTCCGCTGCAAAGATTGAAACGTCGGGTGAATCGCCGGAAAGATCGTGAATTCGGCCATCGCGATCGAGTGAGATCAATTCGTCGCGGCCTCCACCGCGCTGGAAGCTGTAGAACTCAACTCCCGGGACAGCGAGCACCTGCAGAAACTCGCGAAGCGGGACATTGCGCGCCGGATTCCAGTCTCCACCTTCCCATAGGAGACCGACACGCGGGTTCGCGCTTCGATCCATCGCTGCTACGCTTCGCAGGCGGTTTTGGCGATCGGCGAAAAGGTACGGAACCCGCGCGGGAACGGTATCAATCGTGGTGCGAAACGCGCGGGGCAGCTCCATGACTTCGATCTGCTGATCCCACTCGGAAACCTCGCCCCAGGTAATTACCCGGTCCAGAAATGGGATTCCGCGCAATAAACCTACTAATTGCGGATGCGTTTGCGCTGTTATAGTGGCGGCGGAACGCCGCATCAAGCGCGCGTAGCGCAGAAACTGGATGGCGTCGCCAAACCCGTGCAGACAGCGAATGATCACGCGCTTATTCGCAAAGGGCTGGCCATCCCACAAACGGTTGGGATCGAAACAGCCGCGCTGGATAATGCGGCCGCTCACACGCCACGCTTCCTCAAAGCGGCCGAGCAGCATCCAACAGTTCCAGCGCCAAGCGTCGCATTGATCCAGACTGTATCCTAGTTCTTCCACGCGGTTGAGCAACGCCAGGCATTCCGGGATGCGTCTGTTGGCAAACGCATCCTGGGCCAGACGAAATTCGACTGCACCGGAAGCCGCGATTCGCACTGGGCCGAGTATCGCCTGCCCGCCTGGTAAATTCCACCCGCTTGTGGAGGAAAGCGTAAGCAGGCCAACAAAACGCAATATGCGTGTGAATACAGTACAAACTACAGTTGTTCGCTGGTCAACTGGCATCGGTTCAAACCGAACGGGAACTAACGTTGGCACCGCAAACGTATGTTGCTCGAACGTCGCTGATTTCAAAGAATGGTTTAACGCAGATGCCTGAACATGTTCTGATCGCCGGCGGCGCGGGTTTTATTGGCTCCCATGTCGCAACCGAACTCCTGTCCCACGGATATCGTGTGCGGGCGCTCGACAGCCTCATACCACAAGTGCACGGCCCGGAAAAGCGGCGCCCTGCCTACCTGGATCGCGAAGTGGAGCTGATAGTGGGCGATATTCGCGATTCCCGCGCGGTTGCCCAAGCGCTGGATGGAGTGGACGCGGTTGTTCACCTGGTTGCGCTCGTCGGGGTCGGGCAGAGCATGTACCAGATCGCCGAATATACCAGTGTCAATAATTTCGGAACCGCGGTTTTATTGCAGGCGCTGAGCGCTCGTCCGGTGGAATGCCTGGTGGTGGCGTCGAGCATGAGCGTTTATGGCGAAGGCCTGTACTGTGATGTTGACGGGCAAAACCGGATTCCGCGGGATCGCACTCTGGAGCAGCTCAAGATGGGCGATTGGGAGGTCCGCGATTCATCGGGGCGGCCGTTAACTCCGATGCCCACGCCCGAAGACAAGGCTCCGGCGCTGGCGTCGGTTTACGCGCTTTCCAAGTTCGATCAGGAGCGGCAGTGCCTGATGCTGGGCCGCGCTTACGCGATACCCACGATCGCGCTGCGCTTCTTCAACACGTACGGTCCCAATCAGGCGCTCTCCAATCCGTACACCGGCGTGCTCAGCAACTTCGCCTCGCGCGTGCTCAATGGACGGCCGCCGCTGATCTTCGAAGATGGCCTGCAAAAACGCGACTTCGTGAGCGTGTACGACGTGGCGCGCGCCTGCCGGATGGCGCTCGAAACACCAGCGGCAGCGGGCCTCGCCATCAATATTTCGAGCGGCCAGGCGATGACGGTGAAGGAGGTGGCGGAGCGCACGATCGCCGCCATCGGCTGTTCCCGGATTCAACCGGCGATTACCGGGAACTATCGGGCCGGCGATATTCGCCATTGCTTTGCCGATATCTCTCTGGCCAAGCAGGCGCTCGGCTGGGAGCCGCAGATAACTCTGGAGCGTGGTTTGGAGGATCTCGCCGCCTGGCTCGGCGGCCAGACGGCCATCGACCGTGGCCTCGAAGCGCGGGCGGAATTAGCAGCCCGGGGACTGATGGTGTGAAGCGGGCCAAGGCTCCTAACTCTAAGCCGCGCACGGCGGCGGCCGGGCCACTGATCGGACTCGTGGAGTGGTTCCAGCCAGGCGAATATGAGCGTGTCGATAGGGTGCTCGCGGACATGGCGGCTCTGGGCGTTCGCGAATTGCGAACCGGAATCTGCTGGGCGGATTGGTACAGCTCCGGAGGCGACGGCTGGTATGCCTGGCTGCTGCCGCGCTTGGCAAAAAGCGTCAACATTCTGCCGTGTTTTCTGTACACGCCTGCGCCGTTGGGTATCGTTCCGAAGTTCTCTTCGCCGCCGCAAACTCCCAAGGCCTACGCCGATTTCATCGACGTGATGATTACGCGCTTCGGCGAGTATTTCGATTGGATCGAACTCTGGAATCAGCCTAACAATCCCAATGAATGGGACGCGCGCATGGACCCGGGCTGGGACATTTTCAGCGAAATGATCGGTGGGGCGGCGTTTTGGGCGCGCCAGCGTGGCAAAAAAACGGTGCTTCCGGGAACGTGGCCGCTCGATCTTCCGTGGCTCGGCCTGATGCACGAGCGCGGCGTGCTGAAGTACATCGACGCAGTGGGCATCCACGGATTCCCGGGCGCATCCGAATTTCATTGGGACGGATGGGCGCACGAAGTGGAGGCCATTCGGCAGCGGATCGAGAGCCTCGGTGTTGAGGCGCGCATCTGGATCACGCAGACCGGCTTTTCCACCTGGCGCGGCGAAGAAAGCGCCCAGGTTCGCGCCCTCGCCGGCGCTATGGAAACGCCCGTGGAGCGCATCTATTGGCAATCGGTGTACGATCGCGCTCCGCTGTGCAGCGCAGGCTCGCTCCATTCCGATGAGCGGGACTATCACTACGGCCTGAAGCGCGTGGATGGGACGCCGAAACTGTTGTTCGATATCTGGTCGCAAAACGGGTTCGAGGGAGTGCGCAACGCGGTACGGAAGAGCCCCACCCGTGGCACCGGTCCGGCGCGGCACGGCCACGTTCTGATCACCGGCGGCGCGGGATTCATCGGGACCAATCTTGCTCATCGCCTGCTCTCATCCGGCCGGTCCGTCCTGATTTATGACGACCTCTCGCGGCCTGGTGTGGAGCACAATGTGTCCTGGCTTCGAGAACAGCACGGCGAGCGCGTACAGGTAGAAGTGGCGGATATCCGGAACCCCGACGCGATCCGCGCGGCCGTGCGATCGGCGGAACAGGTGTTCCATTTCGCGGCGCAAGTAGCGGTTACCACCAGCCTCACCGATCCGCGCCATGATTTCGAAGTGAATGTGGGCGGCACGCTGAATCTGCTCGAGGCAATCCGCGGACGCGAAAATCCGCCGCCGCTGTTATTCACATCTACCAATAAAGTCTACGGCGGTCTGACGGACCTCGCGCTCGAGAAGAACTGCACCCGTTACCAGCCGCTGGATGCCGCCCTGCGCACCGGCATCGGCGAGGACCGGCCGCTGGATTTCCATAGCCCCTATGGCTGTTCCAAAGGAGCGGCGGATCAGTACGTGCTCGATTATGCGCGCACCTTCGGCCTGCCGGCGGTGGTCTTCCGCATGAGCTGCATCTACGGCCCGCACCAGATGGGCAATGAGGATCAGGGCTGGGTGGCCCACTTCCTGATTCGGGCTATCGAGGGCGAACCGATCATTCTGTATGGCGATGGAATGCAGGTGCGGGACCTGTTGTTCGTCGAAGACCTGGTGGATGCATTTCTCCTCGCGCACTCCAATATCCACACCCTTAGCGGGCAGGCCTTCAATATCGGTGGAGGACTGGGAAATACCATCAGCCTGCTGGAGCTGCTGGAACTGATCGGACGGCTGCAGGGCGCAAGGCAAGCCGTGCAAATGAAGGAATGGCGTCCGGGAGACCAGCGCTATTACGTTTCCGATACGCGGAAATTCAAGTCCGCCACCGGGTGGGCGCCGAAGATCAACGCTCAGGAGGGAATCGAACGCCTGCTGCACTGGCTTCTGGAATCGCGAGGACTTCCCGCCCCGCGGCCCATCGCTTCGAAGGAGGGCCTGCGTGCGCTATTCGCTCATTAACCCCACGTGGAGTTTCGAAGGCAGTGTTTATTTTGGATGCCGCGAGCCTCACTTGCCGCTCGAATACGGATATTCCAAGGCGCTTCTCGAAAAAGCCGGCCACGAGGTGCAAATCCTGGATGGGCAACTGGAGGGATTAGAGCCGCAGGAAATGCGCTCCCGGCTGATGGCGTTTCATCCGGATTTCACCGTAATCACCACAGCGCCGAGTTATCTGTTCTGGCGTTGCGCCCCTCCGGAGCTGCGCGTCCCGCGGGAACTCGCGGCTTACCTCAAAGATGCGGTAGGCACGCTGGTCGCGGTGGGACCGCATGCCTCCACCACCCCCACCGCCACGCAGCGGAAACTAGGCGCGGACATAGTGGTGATGGGCGAATGTGAAGAGATTCTGCCGCGCCTGGCCGACGATTGGAAGGGCTTGCCCACCGCTCCGCACGCGTCCGACATGACGGCGCTTCCGGCGCTCGCATGGCCCGCGGAAGTTGTCGCGCGCCATACCCACCAGCATCACCGGTTCGACGCTCCCCCGGCCGGGCCTGGAGCAGAGATGGAAGCTTCGCGCGGCTGTCCCTACCATTGCACCTTCTGCGCCAAGGACAATTTCCGGAATGTGTTCCGCCGGCGTCCCATAGAGACGATCGCGCGCGAACTCGATGGACTGATTGCCGCCGGCGTGGAGTATGTGTACTTCATTGACGAAATTTTCCTGCCCTATCGCAATGTGCTGGAGATGATTGCGGAGCGCGGCATCAAATTCGGAATCCAGACCCGCATCGATTTGTGGAGCGATGAGATGATCGATCTTCTCGGCGCAGCGGGCTGCGTCTCGATTGAAGCGGGCGTGGAGAGCATCACCCAGGCCGGGCGCGATCTGCTCGACAAGAAATGCAAGATCGGCACGGAGGAAATTTCGCGCCGCCTCATTCACGCCAAACAGCGCGTGCCATTCGTGCAGGCAAATCTGCTGGACTCCCTGGAAGATGACCCATCCGAAGTGCAGGCGTGGCGCGCGCACCTCAATGCGCACGGCGTTTGGGCGAATGAGCCGGTGCCCCTGTTCCCCTACCCCGGCTCCCCGGACTACACGCGGCGATGGGGCGCGCCGGACGATTTCGCTTGGGAACGCGCCCACGAGTTTTATCTTTCCGGCTTCGATAGATTCAGCGACATCCAGGATCAACGGCCGTTGCCGCTGGTGCAGTTGGAATCGAGCGGGGCCCGCCATGCCTGATAGCGAGGTGCAGTGTGTCCTGATGACCGGAGACATCGTGGGCGGCGTGTGGACGTTCACGCTGGAGTTGGCGGGAGCATTAGCAGCACACGGTGTCGAAACTGTGCTGGCCGCCATGGGCGGCGAGCCGAGCGCGGCGCAACGTGCGCAAGCGGAGGAGACGCCCGGTCTCCGCCTGCTCGCCAGCGCCTGGAAGCTCGAATGGATGGACGATCCATGGCACGACGTGGCGGAGAGCGGACGCTGGCTGCTGGATCTCCAAAAACAGTTTCGCCCGGATATCATTCACTTGAACACCTACGGACACGGCGCGCTAGCGTGGCTTTGCCCGGTGGTGCTGACCGCGCACTCGTGCGTACTTTCCTGGTGGCAAGCGGTGAAAGACGAACCGCTGCCCGCCCGATGGGATTCCTATCGATCCGTAGTGGCGCGTTCCCTCCGCGCAGCCGATGTGCTCACGGCTCCCTCCCAAGCCATGCTTGATGCGATTGAGCGCCACTACGGACCGGGTCTTCCGGCGCAGCGGCTCGTGATTCCCAACGGCCGGCGCGCTGATCGGTTCCACGCGGCAGCTAAGGAACCAATGATTCTTACTGCCGGACGCCTCCGGGATGAAGGCAAGAATGCCACCGCGATGGCTGCTGTCGCGGGTCGCCTGCCCTGGCCGGCGACTCGCCGGATTTTGCAGACTGCCATATGCTGGGGCCTCTCTCGGCTGAGGAGCTTGCCGGTTGGTATGCGCGCGCCTCAATTTATGCTTTGCCGGCGCGCTATGAGCCTTTCGGCCTCTCGGCGCTGGAGGCGGCATTATCCGGATGCGCGCTCGTGCTGGGCGATATCCCAAGCCTGCGCGAAGTCTGGCAGGATGCCGCGATCTATGTCCGCCCGGATAACATTCGCTGCCTCGAAGAAGCACTCCTCGAATTAATCGAGGACCCGCTCCATCGCGATTCCATGGCGCGCAGCGCAGGTTTGCGTGCCCGCGCCTTCACACCGGGCCGGATGGCTACCGGGTATCTAGCCGCTTATCAGACCGCCGGCAAACAGAGAACCGCATGCGCTTCGTGATCTTCACTCATTCATTAATCTCGGACTGGAATCACGGCAACGCTCACTTCTTGCGAGGCATCGCCAGCGAATTGTCGGCTCGCGGGCACGAAGTCCGTATTTTCGAGCCGTCAAACGGCTGGAGCCTGAGTAATCTGGTGGCGGAGTACGGCGATGGCGCGATCGCCGATTTCGAACGCGCATATCCCGATCTGCGCAGCCGGTTCTTTGATCCGGAGTCGCTGGATCTCGCGGTCGCTCTCGATGGGGCGGACGTGGTGATCGTTCACGAATGGAACGATCGCGGGTTGGTTGCGCGAATTGGCAAATATCGCGCTCGAAACAGCTCCTTCCATCTATTTTTTCATGACACCCATCACCGCGCCGCCACCGATCCCGATTCCATAGCCGCCTACGATCTCGAACATTACGATGGCGTATTAGCCTATGGCGGCGCGATTCGCGATTTGTATGTTCAAAAGCGCTGGGCCAGGCGCGCTTGGACATGGCACGAAGCCGCGGACACGCGGGTTTTCTACCCTCGCCAGGCGGCCCTGGAAGGCGACCTGGTGTGGATTGGCAACTGGGGAGATGGCGAACGCTCTTCGGAGATTCGCGAGTTTCTCATCCGCCCGGTGAGGCAGTTGGGATTGAAAGCGCGCATATATGGCGTGCGCTATCCGGAGGCTGCTTTGGATGAGTTGGCGGAGGCCGGCATCGAATATGGAGGCTGGCTGCCCAATTATCGTGTTCCCGAAGTCTTCGCGCGCTATCGCGTCACGATGCACATCCCGCGGCGGCCGTATGCCAGCGCGCTCCCGGGCATTCCGACGATCCGGCCGTTTGAAGCTTTGGCTTGCGGCATCCCGATGATTTCAGCGCCATGGCAAGACAGCGAGAACCTCTTCCGCTCCGGCCGCGATTTCCTGTTCGCGGCAGATGGCGATGAAATGACCGCCCATTTGCATGCCGTCCTTTCGAATCACGAACTGGCGAAAGGCTTGGTCTCATCCGGTCTGGAAACCATTCGCTCGCGCCACACCTGCTCGCATCGTGTCGATGAATTGCTCGCGATCGCCTCGGCCGGGGAGAGCAAATCCACTTACGGAGGAAGGCGTTAATGCGCATTGCGTTCTTCGGTTCCAGCCTGGTCTCCGCTTATTGGAACGGCGCTGCGACATACTATCGCGGCATCATCCGTGCGTTACACGGCCGCGGCCACTCGATCGTCTTTTACGAACCGGACGCTTACCAGCGCCAGCAACATCGCGATATCGGCGACCCGCCGTGGGCCGAAGTGGTGGTATATGACGCAACGGAGAGGGGTGTGGACGGAGCGCTGGCCCGCGCCCGCAGGGCTGATCTGATCGTCAAGGCTAGCGGAGTGGGCGTATTCGATGAGTATCTGGAAGCAGCCGTGGCGGCGCTCAAGAGCGAATCGCGCCTGGCCGCGTTCTGGGACGTGGATGCCCCCGCCACGCTGGAACGCGTTCAGGGAAATCCCGCCGATCCGTTTGCGGCGCTGATTCCGCGATACGACGCGATCTTCACGTATGGCGGCGGCGATCCGGTGGTGCAGGCCTACGGCGCGCTGGGCGCCCGCGTTTGTGTTCCCATCTACAACGCGCTCGATCCGGACACACACTTCCCCGTGGCTCCCAATCCTCGATATGAAGCGGATCTGGCGTTTCTCGGCAATCGCCTTCCCGATCGCGAAAAACGCGTGGAGGAATTCTTCCTGGCCCCCGCGGCGAAGCTCCCGGGAATGCGCTTCCTTTTGGGCGGCGCTGGATGGGACGGCAAGCCGATGCCCTCCAACGTCCGATATGTGAACCATGTCTACACGCGCGACCACAATGCTTTCAACTGCACGCCGCGCGCGGTGTTGAATGTCTCGCGGGAAAGCATGGCGCGCTATGGATTTTCGCCCGCGACCCGTATTTTCGAGGCGGCCGGCGCGGGCGCCTGCCTGATCACCGACGCCTGGGAAGGCATCGCGCAATTCTTCGATCCGGGAAAAGAAATCCTGGTTGCTCGCGACAGTGGCGAAGTCATGGACCTCTTGATTCATTTAGATGCCGGACGCGCTCGCGCGATCGGAACGGCTGCCCGGGCCCGCGCGAACGCGCAGCATACCTATCAGCGCCGCGCCGCGGAAGTGGAAGAGGTCTTAACGGGCAAACTTGTCCGGGCGGGGGCCGCGCAATGACGGAGCCGTACGATATCGTCATCCTGGGTCTCTCGGTGACCTCCTCTTGGGGCAACGGCCACGCCACCACCTACCGGAGTCTGATTCGTGGACTGGCCGCGAGAGGTTACCGTGTGTTGTTTCTCGAGCGCGATACGCCCTGGTACGCGGGCAACCGCGATGAGCCTCATCCGCAGGGCGCGCACACCGAAATCTATGACGATCTCGACGCCGTGATAAAGCGCTTTGAAGTGGCAGTAACGCGGGCGCGGCTGGTGATGGTGGGATCTTTCGTGCCGGAAGGGATTCGCGTGGGCGATTGGATTCTCTCGATCGCCAAAGGGACAACGGCATTCTACGACATTGATACGCCGGTGACGCTCGCGAAGTTGGCGGAAGGATCCTGCGAGTACCTGGCGTCCCGGCAGATCGCGAAGTATCGGATCTACTTCTCGTTCACTGGCGGACCGGCGCTACGTGAAATCGAGAGCGGCTACGGCTCGCCCATGGCGCGTCCCCTCTACTGCGCGGTTGATCCGGAAATGTACAAGCCCGTAACGGCTGCGCCCCGTTGGGACTTAGGTTATCTCGGCACTTACAGCTCTGATCGGCAGCCCGCGCTCGATAAACTGCTGCTCGAGCCGGCGCGCCAATGGCCGCGGGGCCGCTTTATGGTGGCGGGTCCGATGTATCCCGATGCTATCGAATGGCCGCCGAACGTGGATCGTGAGATCCACCTCTCTCCCCGCGAGCACGCGGGATTCTACGGCTCGCAGCGATTCACGCTGAACATTACACGCGAGGCTATGAAGTCCGCCGGCTACTCGCCCAGTGTGCGGTTGTTCGAAGCCGGCGCTTGCGGCGCGCCAATCATCAGTGATTGGTGGAACGGCCTCGACACCATTCTGGAGCCCGGCAAACAGGTGCTGGTGGCGGCCGGTTCCGAAGACATCCTGCGCTTCCTCAAGGACTATCCCGAAAACCGCCGGCGGGCGCTCGGGGCAGCGGCACGGCGGCGCGTACTGGCGGAACACACGCCCGCGCATCGGGTTCTACAACTCGAAACCTGGTGGAGAGAGGCGCATGACCAGGTCCATCATCGCGGATCGCGCGCGATGTGCGTCAATCAGCCCGGAGAAATCCCCGTATGAAGCTGGTAATTTTCGGATTGGCCGTCAGCTCGTCGTGGGGTAATGGCCACGCCACTTTGTGGCGCGGGATCTGTTCCGCTCTCGACCGGCGCGGCCACCGGGTAGTTTTCTTCGAGCGGGACGTCCCGTACTATGCTGCCAATCGCGATCTGACGGATCTGCCCGGCGGCGGAGAACTGGTGCTGTACACCAATTGGGATGTGGTGTTCCCGGCCGCACGCCGGCACGTTCGCGATGCCGATGTAGCAATGGTGACGTCCTTCTGTCCCGACGCTCTTCCGGCTTGCGAACTGGTGCTCGATTCCAATGCCCGGCGCGTCTTTTATGACCTGGACACCCCGGTGACTCTCTCGCGCCTGGCGGCCGGCCAGCCGGTAGAGTATATCGGACCGCGCGGGCTGCGCGATTTCGACCTCGTGATGAGTTACACCGGCGGTGCGGCTCTCGATCTGCTGCGCACAGCGCTCGGTGCACGCCGCGTGGCGTCTTTATACGGCAGCGCCGACCCCGATGTTCACCGGCCCGCATCCGCGGACACGCGCTACTCCGGCATTCTCGGGCATCTCGGCACCTATGCCGCTGACCGCGAGGCGCCACTGCGGGCCCTCTTCGTCGAGCCTGCCCGCTGTCTCCCCAATGAGAAGTTCCTTCTTGCGGGCGCGATGTACAACGGCAGCTTTCCCTGGCAGCCCAACATATTTCTGCGGCCCCATATCGCGCCCGGCGATCACGCAGCCTTCTACTGCTCCACCAAACTTACGCTGAATGTGACGCGCGGCGCTATGGCGAAGATGGGCTACTGCCCTTCCGGCCGGCTCTTTGAAGCGGCTGCCTGCGGCGCGCCGGTGCTGAGCGATTATTGGGAGGGCTTGGAGCAGTTCTTCGAACCTGGCTCTGAAATTCTGATCGCACACGATACAGCGGAAGCTTTGGATGCGCTTCGCCGCGCTCCCGCGGATCTGGTGCGCATTGCCCACGCAGCTCGCGAACGGACCCTCGCGCAGCATACTGCCGCAGTCCGCGCCGCCGAACTCGAAACACTGCTGGTTGAGACCGGCTGTGCAGCGGAGAGCGTCTAACATGTGGGGCATTATTCCAGCGGCAGGCAAGGGCACGCGCATCCAGCCGCTAGCCTTTTCCAAAGAACTGTTGCCCGTAGGAGCGCGGGAGCGCCAGCCGCGCGCGGTAAGCGATTATCTGGTGGAACGCATGGTCCTCGGCGGCGCAGCAAAGTTGTGCTTCGTCATCTCACCGGCGAAATCGGACATCCTGAGCTATTACGGCGGATCAGCCTATTCGCGGCCGATCTGCTACTGTGTGCAGCCGGAGCCGCTCGGCCTATGCGATGCGATCTTCCGCGCGCTGCCGGTGATCGATCCGCAGCAGCCGGTGCTGGTCGGGCTGCCGGACACGATCTGGTTTCCGGAAAATGCTCTCCGCCAACTTCCGGATGACCGGCTCTCGTTCTTGCTTTTCCCGGTTGCGCAGCCGCAACAATTCGACGCCGTGATTTCGGACGCAGAGAACCGCGTCCTCGAAATCCAGGTGAAGCAACCATCGCCGCAATCCAACTGGGTATGGGGCGCTTTCAAGATGCCTGGCTCCACGCTCCAGGCCCTGCATGACCTCTGGCAGCGGCGAGGCGATGAATACATCGGCACGCTCGTCAATGCGTGGCTCGCGGAAGGCGGTGAAGCCTGGGCGTTCCGCGCCGGCGAATCGTACATCGATGTTGGCGCGACCGATGGCTACTTCGAAGCCATCCGCCGCCTGAGCGGGGAAGCGGCGGACGGGCAACCAGCGATGTCCGGGAGCGCGATTTAGATGACCACTGCGGAAATCCGCGAGCGCGTCCACGAACTGGGCGAGTGGTTTCAGAACATGGATTTGGGCGGAGTGCAGACCGCGCCCAATCATTTTCTGGGCGATTACCCGCAATGCAAGTGGCGCACGTTCGCGCACGCCATCCCGGCCGATCTTACCGGCAAGACGGTGCTCGATATCGGCTGTAATGCGGGCTTCTATGCGCTCGAGATGAAGCGCCGCGGCGCGCGCCGTGTCGTGGGCATTGATGCTGATCCGGCCTACCTGGCGCAGGCGCGCTTCGCCGCGGAAATCCATGCGGCCGAGGTGGAATTCCGCGAGCTGGATGTTTACCAGGTGGCGCAGCTCGGCGAGAAATTCGACCTGGTGCTTTTTATGGGCGTCCTCTACCACTTGCGCCATCCACTGCTGGCGCTTGATTTGTTGTGGGAACACGTGGTGAGCGAGACGCTCGTATTTCAAACGCTGATGCGCGGCAGCAGCGGCCTCGTTCCGCTCGCCCACGATTATCTTTTCTGGGAAAGATCGATCTTCGATGATCCCCGTTATCCCGCCATGTATTTCGTGGAAGAGCGATATTCGCACGATCCGACTAACTGGTGGATTCCCAACCGCGCCTGCGCGGAGGCCATGTTGCGCAGCGCCGGTTTCGAAATCGTAGATCACCCGGAAGACGAGGTTTACATCTGCAAACGGAGGCCCGTGCGTGGTTGAAGCGGTGATGCTCTGGAACGAGCCGAATAACCTCTCGCATTGGAATTTCGAGATCGATCCGGACTGGAGCGCGTATGCCCGCATGGTAAACCTTGCATCCGATGCGGTCCGCGCGGAAAACAGAACCGTTCGCCGCGTGTTGGGTGGTATTTCGCCAATCGATGCCGGATTCATTCGCATGATGCAACGGCAGTGCGTGCTCGGCCACGTCGATGTGGTGGCCGTGCATGGCTTTCCCCTCGACTGGAATCACTGGACAATCCACGAATGGCCCGATCGGATCGCCGAGATACGCGCCGTAACCGACCTGCCGCTGTGGGTGTCCGAAGTGGGGGCCTCGAGTTTCGGCGCTGAAGAGGTGCAGCAATTCGGACTCGCCCGTGCCGCGGAATTGCTCATCGGCCGCGTCGAGCGCATCCACTGGTACAGCCTCTACGACCTCCCGCGTGCGTGGCCCGCCACCACTCGCCATCGGGAAGCTGAGGGTTCCTCCTACTACCGGCATTTTTATATGGGCCTGCTGCGCGAGGACGGCACGCCCAAGCTCGCGCTTCGCGATTTCCGCAATTGCACTCCCGAGCTCGGCGTCTGCCAGTGGTTTCATTTCGAAGATCCGCGGCTGGACGATGCCGTTCGCTGGCTGAAGGATCTCGGAGTTGTTCACCTGCGCACCGGCATAAGCTGGGCGGACAGTTTCCGGCCGAATGCCGAACAGTGGTTCGATCGCCAGATGAAGGCGCTCGAACCTTTCGAGACCACCGTCACGTATTGTTTTACGCCGGAGCACCGCGGCATCCTGCCCAACCATACCAGCCCGCCGCGCGAACCACGCGAATTCGCAGACTTTTGCGCCCGTATGACGCGCCGTTACGCCTGATCCACGGCTGCCGGCCACGGGCGTTCGAGGATCAGGCGGCGCTTCGCGATCGGCTGCGCGCCCCAAGCGGTCTTATACTCTTCCTCGCCGCGCAAAAAGTCCCATTCCCGATATCCACTGCTGTGCGCAAACGAGAGCGCCTGGGCCAATACTTCGCGTCCAAAGCTGTATTCCGCGTACTTGGGATCAAATGCGCTGAGGTACCCGAAGAGCGTGTGGTTGGCGCGGAATGCCAGAATGACAGCCACTACACGCTCCTGAAATCGCAGGGAAAACAGTTCGAGCATGCCCCGGCCGGCCAGAGCCGCCGCTGCCTCCCGAAGAAAACCCTCCGCGCGATTCGCCGCGATCGTTCCCGGCTCGCCCACCTCTTGCCACCTCTCCGCGTGGAGCGCGATCAACGCGTCCAACAGTTCGGGATCGGCATCAGGGGTACTCTCGAAGCGAACGGCTCCGATCGCTTCTGCCCGATTCCGGCCGCGCCGCAGATTACGCCGGAGAACTTTCGGCAGCGTGGCAACGAATTCTCCGAAATTCGCCGGCAACATAACGTGGCTGCAAGGTGTATCCTCCTCGCACCGGCAAATTGAAGCGAGTGGCGTATCGGCCGAGAGGTCCTGCCAATCGCAGATGTCCCACTCCGCGTTGTGCGCCAGATGCGAAACGAGTGCATCCGTAATGGCGGCGGAGTGCCGGGCGTCCAACAGCGGATCGAGATAGTCGGTCACGCCTGTCCCGATGAGCGTGAGCTGCCGCCGGCCATTCCACCGATGCAGGAAACAGGGCAACACACCTACCAACTCCGCTCCCTGCCGGAAGGCCAAAATGTGCAGTTTGCCGCTTCCGAAATGCGACCACCAGGTGAGCATCCACTCCGGCGTTTGGAACGGATTCGATGGTCCCTGAGCGCGCTCGAACCGCTCCCATTCGCGCTGAAACTCACGCAGACGATCGATCGTATCGATGACCTCGATCATAGAGAGAAATGCGGCACAATCCAGCTCTCGATTTTTCAGTGCGCTACTCTGCTCGATGGCAGACTCAAAGAAGAGGACGCGTGGATCAGACAACCACCAGCATTCCATTCGCCATCGTGGCGATTTTCGTCGGAGCGAAGCTGCTAGCCGAACTTTTCGAACGGCTTCGCCAGCCGCCGATCATAGGCGAGATACTCGCGGGAGCCATCCTGGGACCGGCGCTGCTCGGTTGGGTAACTCCCAACCCGACTCTGAGCGTGCTGGCGGACCTCGGCGTGATATTTCTGCTTTTCCGCGTCGGCCTGGAGGTAAAACCGCACGAGTTCATGAGTGTTGGACCGACAGCGCTGGCGGTAGCGGTATCGGGCGTAATTACGCCCTTCGTGCTCGGCTGGGGAATCATGCGGCTGTGGGGCGAACCGGGCATCGGGTCCATTTTCGTGGCAGCTTCCCTGGTGGCCACCAGCGTGGGCATCACGGCTGAAGTGCTGGCAGCGCGCGGCCTGGTGGCGCAGCGCGCCAGCCGCATCATTCTCGGCGCTGCCGTCATTGACGACGTGCTTGCGTTCCTGGTGCTGGCGATTGTCAGCAGCATGGCGCGCGCCCAGGTGCATATCGCCGAATTGGTGCTCACCACGCTTCTGGCGGCGGCCTTTACATTCGTCGTGGCTTCTTGGGGATCGCGCGCCGTCAAACAAATGTTTCCGCGCGTCCGGCGGCGTTTGCGGACCAGCGAGGCCGAATTCCATCTCGCTTTGATTGCCCTGTTCGGACTGGCTCTGGCGGCGTCTTACGCCGGGGTCGCCGCGATCGTCGGCGCGTTCCTGGCCGGGATGGCGTTCTCCGAATCTATGGAGCCGCGCGTTACTCTGCTGTTTGCGGGCGTTTCGGAATTGCTTACCCCGTTCTTTCTGGCGGGAATTGGGCTGCGGCTCGATTTGAAAGTCTTCACGCAGCTCGAAGGCCTGCTGCTTGCGATCGTCATTACGGCGATTGCGGTGGTTTCGAAACTCCTGGGCTGTGGTATGGGCGCCATCCGCCTCGGTTGGGCGGACGCCTTGAAAATCGGCGCGGGCATGGTTCCGCGGGGCGAGGTTGGCATGGTGGTGGCGCAGATCGGGCTCGGCATGGGCGCCATTTCGAACAGAATTTACGCCGTGGTGGTTTTTGTGGCGGTAATGACCACCATTCTTGGCCCGGCGATTCTGGGCCTTGTCTGGCCGAATTCGCCCGAACCCCGGCAGGATGAACCCGCAGCGGCGATTGAATAGCCGGCTTCCGGACTCACCCCTCGGCGAACCTGCCCCGCTGCGCGAGCACTCGCACCCACTCTTCCATCCCTTTGCCGGTTTTCGCCGACACCGTAAGCACGGCCGCGCCTGGGCACACGGCCGTGAGGTTCCGGCGCGCTGCTTCGAAATCGAACTCCGCCGCTTCGGCCAAATCAAATTTCGTCACCAACGCCCAATCCGCACCGTGAAAAATGGGCGGATATTTGAGCGGCTTGTCCTCCCCTTCCGTGACTGAAAGCAGCACCGCGCGCCCATCTTCGCCCAGGTCGTAAGAAGCCGGGCACACCAGGTTGCCGACATTTTCGATAAACAGATAATCCAGTTGCGCGAGATCCCAATCGCCTAACGCGCCCCGAATCATTTCCGCTTCGAGATGGCACACCGTTCCGGTGACAATCTGGCGCACCGGCGCGCCGGAACGGGCCAGGCGGGCGGCATCGTTTTCCGTCGCCAGATCGCCCACCAGCGCGGCCACCCGGTAACGCGGCCGGAGCAGGGAAAGCGTTTTCTCCAGGAACGTGGTTTTCCCGGAGCCCGGGCTTGAGACCAGGCTCACCACAAACACGCCCGCCTGGCGAAAACGCTCGCGCAATTCGCGCGCAATTACGTCGTTGTGCTTGAGAACGTTCCGCCGGACTTCCAGTATGCGGGGGCTAGCTGTCATGCTTCCACCTCCAGGCCCGTGACTTGCAACTCCGCACCTTGAAGAACTTTCAGCGCCGGTGTGCCGCAATCCGGACAGCGCAATGCTTGCATCGATGGCGCCGTGCGCTCGGCCTGGCACTGCGGGCAGAGCACTACGATCGGCGTCTCCAGAATCACCAGCCGCGCAGACTCCAGCGGCGTCCCCGCTGCGGCTATCTCGAAAGATCCCTCGAGCGCTTCCCGCACCACGCCCGAAAGCGGCCCCAATTTCAGGTGCACCGCCAGGATACGCACATGGCGAGCGGCGGCCTCCTCTTGCGCGAGGTCCACTATACTCACGGCGATCGAGAGTTCATGCATATCCGCCGCCTTGAGCCGCCAGCGCTACCTGGCCAAGGGAAATGCCCCCATCATTCGGCGGCACCGAGTGATTCGTCCAAACCTGCTGATTCGGGGCCGGACCATCCGCCAGCAACTCCCGCAGATCTTCCAGCAGCAACGCATTTTGAAAAACGCCGCCCGAGAGCGCGACTCGCTCCAACCCATAAGCGCCACACAACTCTTTCACCGCGCACGCCACACCCTGCGCCAGGCCGCGATGAAATGCCCGCGCTATCTCCGCAGGATCGCCTCCCCGCAAGCGGTCGCGGCACATGGCCGCCAGCGCAGGGCGAAAATCCAGTTCCCCACCCGCGAACGGAAACTCATACGCCGCCACTGCGCCAGCGTTGCGCGCGAGGCCTTCCAGCCACATCGCCGCCTGCCCTTCGAATGTCACCGGCCGCGTGAACCCCACGAGCGCGGCTGCCGTATCGAAAAGCCTTCCCACGCTGGTGGTGCGAAACGTTCGCAAGCCGCTCCGCAACAGCCGCACGCATTCCCGGTAGCGCGGCGGAAAACAGAAAGGAGGCGCAGCGAGATCCGGCAGCCCGTCGAGTTGCTCCAAAAAACCGGCTGCGGCCTGCACGGGATAGCGCGCCGCCGCATCGCCGCCGGCCAGCGTCGCCTCCCGCAAATGCGCCACCCGGCGAAATCCGCTGTGCAAACTGCCCGCGAACATCTCTCCGCCCCAGATCGCGCCGTCGTCCCCGTACCCTGTGCCATCGAACACCACGCCCAGCACCGGCCGGTCCCATTCGCCCACCTCCGCTAATACGGAAGCCAGGTGCGCCCGATGATGCTGGATCGCAATGTGACCCGCCGCGCGCAGTCCGAGCGCATAATTCGTCGAGCGATACTGCGGGTGGGCATCGTGCGCCGCCACCACGTTCTCGATTTTCAGTCCGTACATCCGCAGAAGATCTTCGATAGTTTCGCGAAAAGCGGAGCCTGCCGCGTGATCATCCAGGTCGCCGATATGCTGGCTCACCAGAACTTCATCGCCCACCGCCAGCGCTACCGCATTCTTCAAATCGGCCCCCACAGCGAGCACCGGTTGCCGCACTGGAACACGGGCGACAATTCCCGGTGCATAGCCCCGCGCGCGCCGCAGAATCATCGGGCCGAAAGCGCCGGCCCGCACCACCGAATCGTCCACCCGCCGCGCGATCGGACGCTCCCCGATCAAAAACGCGTCCGCGAGACCCGCGAGCCGTTCGCGCGCATCCGCATCGCGATAAGCGATCGGCTCGCTCGAGCGATTCCCGCTGGTCATCACTACAACCTCGGGAGATCCGCCCGCAAATAAAAGATGATGCAGCGGCGTATACGGAAGCATCACGCCCAGCTCGTTCGTATCGGGCGCGACACCCTCCAATTGCGTGCGCGCCGGCGCGAGCACGATCGGCCGCGCCGCAGAAAAAAGCTGCTCTTGTGAAGCCGAATCGAGATCCACCAGGCTCCGCGCCACAGCCGCATTGGCCGCCATCAACGCGAACGGCTTTTCTTTGCGAAATTTCCGCTCGCGCAACCGCGCGACCGCAGCGGCATTGCGCGCATCGCAGCAAAGGTGATAACCGCCCAATCCCTTCACCGCGACAATCGCCCCGCCGGCGAGTAAACGCGCAGCTTGCGCGATCGCCTCCCGGTCGCCTTCCACGCATTCGACGCCCTGTTCGAGATAATAGTGCGGCCCACAGGCCGCGCACGCCACCGGCTGCGCATGAAAGCGGCGGCCGGTGGAATCGTAATACTGGGCGGCGCAGTACGCATCCAGCGGCCAACCCGCCATGGTCGTGTTTGCCCGGTCATAGGGCAGGTCCAGCACCACGCTGTAGCGCGGGCCGCAGGCAGTGCAGTTGATATACGGATATCCGTAGCGCCGGTCCGCCGGATCGAACAACTCCGCGAGGCACTTTTCGCACACGGCAAGATCGGGCGAAATGGCCGCTCGCGGACGCGCACGCCGCTCGCTGGGGCGAATCCGGAAATCCGCGACTCCCGCCGGCCGCGCGTTCTGGATATCCAAAGATTGAATGCGCGCTGCCGCAGGCGCCTGCGCTGCCAGATCGCGCACAAAAGCCGCCAGGCCGGATTCAGCCCCTTCCACGTGAATTTCTACGCCTTCTTCTTCGTTCAACACCCAACCTGCCAAAGCATTCTTCTGTGCCAGCCGAAAAACAAACGGGCGGAAACCCACTCCCTGTACCACTCCGCGCACGCGCACCGATCGGGCTTCACTCATGGAACGCGGCCTCCACCAACTCGCGGATCACGTGATAGACGGAAGCCTGCACTTCCTGGATGCGCGGAATGTAGTCGCTTCGCACCACGATGGCATGATCCGCCAGCCCACGGCGCACTACCTCGCCTCCCTCGTAGCCGAGCAGCGCGACAGTCATCAAACCGCGGCGGCGCGCCTCTTCAAGCGACGCCAGAATGTTTCGCGACCCGCCGCTCGTGGAAATCGCCACCGCCACATCGCCCGCCTTCGCATGCGCGATGAGCTGCCGCAGAAAAATCACATCGCTTCCGATATCGTTCGCCAGCGCCGTCAGCACCGCCGGTTCCGCCGCCAGAGAAATCGCAGGAATGGGCCGCATGCCCTCGGGCGGCGCGATCGAATCGAGCGCCCAATCATTGGCATCTGTCGCCGACCCTCCGTTGCCGAACAGCAGCAGCTTGCCCCCGCTCCGTACGCTGCGCGCGATCGCCTGGGCTGCGTTTCCAATCGCCTCCCATTCCTCTCGCGCTACTCGCTCTCGCAGGCGCGCATCGTCCGCCACCTTCATGCGAATGGACGAAGCGACCTCCCGCAGAACCGCCGCGGAGCCGCCGCTCGGTTGCGTTTGCCCGGAGCCCAGGAACGGGTACAGAAACCCGGCATCGCCCGCCTCCGATCCCAGTTCATGATGCTCAAAGAAAACGTGCACGGTCTCCCACAAGGTGTGGTATAGAATCTCGATCATTTCCTGGTGCTGGAACGGATCGGCGGAGAAGCATTCCACCGCGTAGTCGCCGTTCCGCCCCGGCAGCGCAAACGTCATTGCACCGGAGCCGCGCGCGGTTTCGAGCGCCGTCCGAACCACCGGATCGCCGCCCGGAGGTCCGAAGCCCATCACGATGTCCTCAGGCGTAATCAGCGGTTCGATTCCGATACCCGCAAGCGCCGAAACATCCAGCGCAGGCAGCGCCCGCTTGCCCACGATCACCGGATGAACAAATTCCACCGCCACATGCTGCGCATCCGTGGCGTAAACACCGCGGCCCAAAGCCAGCAACCGCCCGCCCCGCAGAAAGCGCTGCGCCATGCTCTGGCATGCCGACGCCAGGCGCTCCGCCTCGCGCGCGAAAAATTGCTCATACACCGGGTTGCGCGCAAGCAGCTTTTCCATAGGTCAGCAGATTCGCGGCAGAGGGTCGCCCACCAGCATATCCACGATGCGCGTGCCGCCGAATTGCGTTTTCAAAAGCACCAGGCCGCGCGGCGCTGCCAAGACCGTTCCAATAATCGCTGCACCTTCGCCTAGCGGATGCGCTTGCATCGCGCGCAAAGCCGATTCCGCGGCCTCTCCGTTCACAAACGCCACCAGCCGCCCTTCGCACGCCGCATAGAGAGGATCGATCCCCAGAATTTCGCACGCGCCGCGCACCTCATCGCGCACGGGCACGGCGCTCTCATCCACCACCATCACCACTCCCGCCGCCGCCGCAATTTCGTTCAGCACAGTAGCCACTCCGCCGCGCGTGGCATCGCGCATGGCATGCACAGCCTTGGTCGCGCCGAACAGCGCGTCCACCAGGCCATGCAAGGGAGCGGTATCCGAAGTGATGTCGGAGACCAACTCGAGTTCGCCGCGCGCCAGCATAATGGTGATGCCGTGATCGCCAATCGGCCCCGAAACCAGAATGGCGTCACCCGCGCGCACCTCCGGCGCACCCAGCTTCACATCGCGCTCGAACACGCCGATTCCGCTGGTACTGATGAAGCAGCCATCCGCCTTGCCGCGCTCCACCACTTTGGTATCGCCTGTCACGATCTGCACCCCAGCCGCCGCCGCCGCCCGCGCCATCGATGCCGCAATCCGCTGCAAATCGGCCGTAGCAAAACCCTCCTCCAGAATGAAGCCGGCCGTCAAATACAGCGGGCGCGCGCCGGAAACCGCGAGATCGTTCACTGTGCCATTCACCGCCAGGTCGCCAATGTTCCCTCCCGGAAAAAATAGCGGCGAGACGACAAAGGAATCCGTGGTCATCGCCAGACGGTTGCCGGCGAGCGCGAACACCGCCTGGTCTTCCATCGGCTCGAGCAACGGATTGCGAAAGGCTTCGAGGAACAGCGCTTCCACCAGCGTGTGCGTCGCTTTGCCGCCCGCGCCGTGGGCCATGGTAATGCGCTCTTCCCGCAAAAGGGTGCGGGCGCGGCGCCGGTACTCATCAATGCGGTCTAAAACTTCCTCTTCCCGCACAGCCCGTTCTTCGAAACCCCGCCCCGGCGTCATCGCACCGCCTCCGCCACGCTCTCGCGATGGAACCGCCCGTAGTTGTAGTAAGCGGCGCAAGCCCCTTCCGAAGACACCATGCAGGTGCCAATAGGCGTCTCGGGCGTGCACGCCGTTCCAAACACTTTGCACTCCCAAGGTTTCAGCACGCCCTTAAGCACCTCGCCGCACTGGCACGCTTTCGGATCAGCCACGCGGACGCCCGGCAGCCGGAAGATGCGCTCGGCGTCCAAGCGGCTGAACGGCTCCCGCAGCTTCAAAGCCGATTGCGAAATGAAACCGAGGCCCCGCCACTCGAAATACGGCCGCAATTCCATGGTCTCGCGGATCACCGCCAGCGCTTTGGGATTCCCCTCCCAGGGCACGACGCGCGTGTATTGATTCTCCACCTCGCACCGCCCCTGCTCGATTTGCTCGAGCAGCAGGCGCACCGATTCCAGAATGTCCAGCGGCTCAAAACCAGCCACCACTACCGGTCTCTGAAAATGCTCCGCGATGAACTGATAGGGCCGGCATCCAATCACCGCCGAGACATGGCCCGGCCCCAGAAATCCGTCGAGGCGCAGATCCGGCGAATCGAGTATCGCTTTGATTGCCGGAACAATCGTTACGTGGTTGCAAAAAACCGAAAAGTTGTCCACTCCGTCCTGCGCCGCCTTGAGCAGCGTGAGCGCTGTGGAAGGAGCGGTAGTTTCAAAACCGATCGCGAAGAACACTACCCGCCGCTCGGGATTGCGCTGTGCGATTTTCAGCGCATCGAGCGGTGAATACACCATGCGGATATCGGCGCCCGCCGCGCTCGCATCGAGGAATGAGCCGCACCCGCCCGGCACGCGCATCATATCGCCGAAACATGTCAGGATCACGCCAGGCTGCCGCGCAATAAAAATCGCGTCATCCACCCGCCCCATTGGAATCACGCATACCGGGCAGCCCGGCCCATGCACCAGCGTGATGTTCGGCGGCAGGTAATCCTCGATCCCATGTTTATAGATCGTGTGCGTATGCCCACCACACACTTCCATGAAGCGATAGGCGCGGTCCGGCCGCGCCAAGCGCGCAATCTGCACGCCCAATTCGCGGGCAATCTTGCGATCGCGAAATTCATCTACAAAGCGCATCTCTTTCCCCAGCGTTCGCTATGCGAACTCAACTGCCCCTCTCGTCCCCGGAAATCGCCGTCATCTCGTCGGTAAACGCCTTCCCCATGCTTTGCAGGAATTCGAGCGATGTCCGCGCTTCCTGCTCGTCCACCTTCGAAATCGCAAAGCCCACGTGGATCAGCACCCAGTCACCCGGCGCGATTCCTTCCTGGCTCACGAGGCCGATGTTGATATTGCGTTTCACGCCGCTCACATCAGCGGTGGCCAGATCGCTATCCGGGATCAGCCGCACGATCTGTCCGGGAATGGCCAGACACATTTTTCAGACTCCCTTCGCGCACTCGCGATCGATAATGTCGCGGACGCACCGCGCAGCTTCGCCTACCGCCGCTTCCACCGTCGCGCTCAGCCCCATCCTCTCCTCAACCGATTCCGGTTCGCACCCCACAATCAGAACGCGCCCCGGAGCTCCGCCCAGCCTTCGCAACATGCCGAGCACCGCAACCGGATCCATGGCGTGCGCGTCCGGCGCACTATCAAGCGCCTCACCGATCTCCGGTTCCAGCAGATACACCGTGCCCGGCACGCCGCCGCGCGGCGCCGCGTCCACCAGCACCGTGGTGTCGTATCCGCCGTCCAGCATCTCGTAAGCCAGGTGCAGGCCGCGGATGCCAAAATCGCGCACGGCAACTTCAACCGGCAAACCCTCCGCGGCCAGGCGGTTGGCCACGGCCACGCCGAAACCGTCGTCGCCCAGAAAAATATTGCCGATCCCTGCTACGAGCACGCGCGCCATTGTCTACATCGAGGAAATCTTCACGTACCGCACCATGTCGGGAATCGATTTGAGAAATATATAGCCCGCGTACCCGCCCATCACAATCGCTACCGCCCAACCGAAAGCACGCATCTTACCCCTCCTTTGCAATCAGCTCCAGCTCGTCCGGATAAAAATAAAAGAACCGGCCCACACTGCCTTGTATCTCCGCCGCCGGATCGTCCTCCACCGTTACCGCGATATACACCCGGTCTTCAAAATCGCGCTCGACGCGTTGCACAACGGCATTCCGCCCCGCCAGAAAAAAATCCATCGCATCGGCGCGGCGTTTCGGCGCCAGCCGCACCCGATCTCCTCGCTGTGGGGTCAGGGCTTCCGCCCTGCCGCCGGGCTTCTGCCCGGCGCGCGCGGTCCCATGCAGCCTCTCAAAAACCTCCGGCGTCACATTGTCGCAGCGTTCGATAATCCTTCGCGCCCGCTCATCGCTCGCCGCAGCCTCGCGCTTCTCTTCGTCTGTCAGCGTCATTACGCGCAGCGTCAGCAGCTCGTCGATCTCCGCGGAATCGTAGAAATCGCCCTGGCTTTGCGGCGCGATGGCGGGATAATCGTTCAGAATTATCGGCGAAGAGAGAATGGTGTCGCGCTCTCCACCCTCCCCCACCAGCACCGGCCACGTATGCAGGTTCGCGCAGTATCGTGCCGCGTCCCGGGCCGCAGCCGGCGGATCGATCAACGAAACGAAACCTCCGGCCTTCGCAGCGAGCAGAGTGTGGCACCCCACCAGCGCCCGCCGCATAGCCGCGCTTCGATCCGCCGTGGCGGCATCGGGAAAAGCAGTGTGATTTTCGATCCGCACGCGCAGCTTGAAGAACGTCCCTAGCCGCTCGGCAGCCAGGCGCACGACACCCGTGAGCGGCGCTTCACCCGGAAATTCGAACGGCACATCGCGCGCAGACGTTACGATCTCTTCCACCGCAACGCTGCGGCAGTCAATACTCCGCTCGATCCCTTCGTCCCATTCCGCAGAGACCGAATCCTTTGCCCGCACCTGCAGAAACCGGATCGTCACATCTACCAGCGGTAACCCCGCCGGTTCCACCAGGCATTCCGTCTGCATCTCCCAAGGATCGCCGCCAACCTCGCTCCATTCGCGCGGCGCCACCACGCCGAATTGCCAGCGAAAGCGGTTCTTAGTTGCCGAGGGCCGGTACGGATACAGAATGTAGCCTTCGTACAACACAGCATCGGCAATCCTGCGCGCGCGTTCGAAACTCATCGCGCCGCCGCCTCTCTGCGCTCCAGTAACGTGTCGATGGCGTCGTCCCAACTGAGCAGCCCATGCCGCGCGCGGAAGCGCTGCATCGCATCCAGGCTTTCGCGCCGGATGCGAATCCACGCGCAGCCCGGAAAATACGCCTCCATCACATCGCGCCAAACCTCGACGGGCATGCGATATCGCGCCTCATTCTCCCAGGCAATCTGCTCCACGCGGAATCCATCCGCCGCCTTCGCGAAAACCGTTCCGCTGAACAGAAACAGCAGCGGCACCGCGCCGCCTGCGAGCGCATCCAGGTACTTCGCGGCGGCCACCTCGAAATCATATGTGGCCGCCACCGGCAGATCGAACTCTACGCTCTTCTCGAAAGCCTGCACCGCCAGAGTTGCCCGGCTCCAAACCAGCGGCCGCAGCGTGTCCTTCCATCGCGCCGCCTCTCCGAAAAGATCCTCCAGGCGCTCCTGTTCCGATGCGGTGTGCGGACGCTGCCGCGGCTCGATATCCACTCGCGCGTGCAGCAGAATGGCATGCAGGGGCACCGTAGCTTCCACGCGCATGCGAAAGTTCAGCGTAGGCACGGCTCCATGGGGCAACGCGCGCGCATCCAGCACCGCAAATTTCAGCCCGATCACGCGTAACTCCCCGCGCGCTCCCGCACTCCTTCGAGGAACGCGTCAATCTCCTGCCACGCCTCGCGCCCGCCATCAAATCCGCGCCACTGAGTGCGAATGCGCGCCACCAACTCGTAGCAGGCATCCACCGGCACGATCCATGCTTCCACTCCCTCACGCCGCCGGCAAACCAGTACCGCTTCCGTATCCGTTTCGAGCGTTTCCAGCAACGGAATAGCCTCCTCCAGTTCCGTCCATGTCTCGAGCGGCAGCCCCGATTCGGTCGCGCCCGCCGGGCTCGGATAAAACGCTATGATTCGCTTCCGCGCGGAATCGCGCAGAAAAAACGCAATGCCCACCGGGATTTCCAGCCGTTCCCAACCCGCGCCGTCTACTGCCGCAGCCGGCAACTGCGCCACGCGCTCCGGCACGCTGCGGAATCGCCCGTTGGCCGCGCCCGGATGCGTAAACAGCATGTAGCAAGGCCGGCACGAACACAGAATCCGCCGCTGCTCCACATCCGCTACGTGCCCATGCCGCGCCGGTAACTCTGCGCCGCAAAGCTCGCATGCCTCGCCCTTCGGCGGAAGCGCGGGAGCATCCAGAAACCGCCGCAGCCGGAACAGTTGCTGCATGTCAGTAATCCTCATCTTTCCCACATCAGCCGTGGGGCCAGCCCTTCCGGGCTGCCGCCGGGCTTCTGCCCGGCGCTCCTACGCCGCGCGGCAGGCAGGCGGAAACGCCTGCCCCACCACCAAAAGCCCTGAGGCACGGGATCAAACCTCCAGCCATTTCGCCGGCGCTATCTGCACCAGCGCCGTAGCCGCTTGCGGCAATCCCTCAATTTCCGCCCCAGCCAGATCCGGCGCGGCCTCCGCCACCGCCCGTTCAATCGCGCCGGCCAGCGTCGCTGGAGCCGGCCCTCCGTTCACCTCCACGCGAATCCGCGCCACGCCCTCCGTGATTCCAGCCACGTAAACCCGATGTCCCGCCAGCCTGCGTTCCACGCTGCGCAGTGCCGCTGCGATTCGTTCCGAAGCTTCCACCGGATGCAGCCCATAGAGCAACAGCAGACTGCCTACCAGCTTGTCCTCGGTCAAACGCAAGGCCTGTTCGCGCCCCAGAATCTCAATCGCGCGAGCCAGTCCAGCGCCGTAAAGCTGCATCAAAAGCCGGATTGCTTCTTCCGCTAGCTGCCGCACTCGCGGATCCGCCTCGCCAAGCTGCTCGACCAGGCTTTCGATTCTCGCAACTGTCGCGTCTACATCCGCAGTCTCAGACACCGGATCCGCCCCTCAATCGCCCGCCATGTTCAACATCGTCGGCGAGTGCCGCTTTTCAAGCACCTTGCCATCTCCCAAAAACATATGCACGCCGCACGGGAGGCAGGGGTCGAAACTGCGCACCGTGCGCATCACATCGATTCCCTTGAACTTATCCCTGCCGTTTTCTTCGAAAATAGGCTGGCCCTCGACCGCATCCTCGTACGGACCCGGCGTGCCGTAGTAATCGCGCGGGCTCGCATTCCAGGGCGTCGGCGGATAGGGATGATAATTGGCAATCTTGCCGTTGCGAATCACCATATGGTGCGAGAGCACCCCGCGCACCGCTTCGGTAAATCCGCAACTGATCGCCTCCTTCGGGACCGTGAAGTCGGTCCACGTCTTGGTCCGCCCCGCGCGCACTTCTGTTAGAGCCTTCTCCACGAAGTGCAGCGCGCAGGCGGCGGCGTAGGCCTGGAAATAAGTCCGCGCGCGGTCGCGCTCAATCGTATTGGCCCACTGCGGCACCTTCCATTCAAAGGTCGCCGGCCCTTTTAGCGCCGTTTTTGGCAGGTTGATCACCACGCTGTTGCCGGTCGCCTTCACATATCCGATGTTCACCAGTCCGCTCAGCGCCGTGGACCACAGGCGCGCCAGTGGCCCTCCGCCCGTCTCCAGCGGCAGATAATGCTCGCCATCATGCCAGCGCGGCGACATCACCCAGCTATACTTCCCCCCGAATTCCCGCTTTTGCGGTTTGGGAATCGTGTGCTGGTTCCACGGATGCCGCCGGTCCACCGGATTTCCCGCCGGATCCTGCGTGACGAAAACCTCCCGGTCGTCCCAGTCTTCGTAAAACGAGCTGCCCAGCAGAATGCGTATGCCCAGATTGATCCTGATCAGGTCGTTGGTCACGAGCTTGCCATCCACCACTACCCCCGGCGTCACAAACATGGCCCGCCCCCAGTCGCTCATGTTTCTGTAGCCGAAATTGCGCACCTCCGGATTCTGGAAGCACCCCCAGCAGCCGAGCAGCACTCGCCGCCGCCCTACTTCTTCATATCCAGGAATCGCCTGGTAGAAGAAGTTGAACAGATCGTCATGCATCGGTACGACCCTCTTCATGAACTCCACATACTTCATCAACCGCGTCAGATAATCCGTGAATAACTGCACCGTCGCTTCCGTTCCCACTCCGCCTGCGTAGAGTGTCGAAGGGTGCACATGCCGGCCCTCCATCAGGCAGAACATCTCGCGTGTCATCCGGCTCATCTGCAGCGCTTCGCGGTAGAACTCGCCTTCAAACGGATTCAGCGATTTCATAATCGCCCCGATCGTGCGATAGCCGTGCGCTTCCGCCTGCGGCGCTTCCGCTTTTTCCGCTTTCTCCCACACACCGGGGTTGGTCTCGCGCACCATCTTTTCGCAGAAATCCACGCCCACCAGGTTCTCCTGGAAAATGTTGTGGTCGAACATGAATTCCGCCGCCTCGCCCAGATTGATGATCCACTCTCCCAAATGCGGCGGGATCACCCCGTACGCCATGTTCTGCGCATACACCGAGCAGGTGGCGTGATTATCGCCGCAGATCCCGCAGATGCGGCTGGTAATGAAATGAGCGTCCCGCGGATCTTTCCCCTGCATGAATATCGAATAGCCGCGGAAGATCGACGAAGTGCTATGGCACTCGATCACCCTGCGCCGGCCGAAATCGATCTTCGTGTAAATGCCCAGGCTCCCTACAATGCGTGTAATCGGGTCCCACGCCACTTCCACGATGTTGCCGTGTTCCCGTTCCCGTACGCCCACCTCTTGGACTTGTGTGCTCACGATTCGCCTCCCCTTTCTCTATCTCCACGCCGGCTCGTACCCGGTGGTCAGGCGCGTGCCTTTATGCCGCCAACGGGGCTCTTTATCCGCTGTGTTGTTGGTAATGCCGCGCAGGCTTTTGATCAACGGCCCGTAGAAATGGCCGGTAATTTCGGTGGAGAGTTTACTGCCCGGCGGTTCGTCCATGAAGGGCATGAACCGGTCCGGGAAACCCGGCATGGTGCACGCGATGCAGATGCCGCCCACGTTCGGGCATCCGCCAACCCCATCCATCCAGCCGCGCTTGGTCACATTGCACTGCACCACCGGCCCCCAGCAGCCCATTTTCACCAGGCACTCCGGCGAGCCGTACTCGCGCGCGAACTTGCCTTCCTCGTAATAGCCGCCGCGGTCGCAGCCATCATGCACGGTCCTGCCGAACAGCCACTGCGGCCGCAGTTTGTCATCGAGCGGTATCATGGGCGCCACCCCCGCCGCCTGGTGCAGCAGGTAGAGGAGCGTTTCCGACATGTTGTCCGGCTGCACCGGGCAGCCCGGAACGCACACCACCGGCAGCCCCGCCTTGGAACGCCACTTCCATCCCAGATAATCGGGCACACCCATCGCGCCGGTTGGGTTGCCCTGCATCGCATGAATGCCGCCATAGGTCGCGCAGGTGCCTGCCGCCACCACTGCCCAGGCCTTGGGCGTCAGTTTGTCCAGCCACTCCATCAACGTGATCGGCTGTCCGGTTTGCGGGTCATTGCCGAAACCTGTCCAATAGCCCTCGGACTTGATCTTTTCGTTGGCTACCGATCCCTCGACGACCAGTACAAACGGCTCCAGTTTGCCGGCCTCCGCCTGCCAGAACCAATGCATGAAATCGTCGCCCACCTGGTAATCCACCAGCGGCCAATGAAACTGCACCTTCGGCAGGCCGGGAATCGCACCGAGCGCGATATCCTCCACGCTTGGGAGCGTCGCCGCCGTCAGCGATACCGAATCACCATCGCAACTCAATCCTGCATTGATCCACAACACGTGTACGACTGGTTCATTCGTAGTTGGCACGATTCCCTCCTCGCTAGAATCCTCGCCGTGGCGAACACGATACAAGTGCGTCAAATTTCCACCAAGGAGTCACAGAGACACGGAGAATTCCAAAAAGCTTTTGCTCTGTGGCCTCCGCATCCTCTGTGTCCTCAAGTCTTGGGCGCTGGCAACAAATGCCCAGAGCACAGAGCGAACAGAGAGCACGGAGCATTCTTTTTGGGTTTCTTCTCCGTGTCTCCGCGCCTCTGTGGTTCATTAGGACGTCCTTTTTCTGAGCCTCGCTAGCCCTCCGAAGCCGCAACCCGGGCAATCGCAACCCGCGCGTGCGCCAGCACGATGTCCCCAGCGCGGGCATCCACTAATTCCAAGCTGATTTCTTCAATGGTTTTGGCGGAACCCGTATCCATTTCCACGAGTGCCATGCCGCCTTGTGTGATTTGGAGTACCCGCGCGCGGACTGCTTCATCCGAACAGGTAACACAGTGCGCGGGATCTGCTGTGCCACAATCGCCGGGCTGAATTTTCGCTTCCAGCATCCCCGCTACCGAAGTGCCTTTCCAACCTAGCGCCGTTATTTCCCGGAGTAAAACCTTCAGAGTGCGGTAGCAGACTCATTCCGGGAATTGGCATTCGGGTAATTACACTTTCGTCCCCCCGGCCCCCGTTCTCCGTCCGCTCGCCCCATAATTAAAAAAATGGACATCAATCGTTTCACCGAAAAACTGCAGGAAGCCATCCGCGCCGCGCAATCTTTAGCTATCCGCCACGGCCACCAGCAGATTGATGTCGAACACCTGCTGGCAGCGCTCGTTGAGCAGGAAAACGGTCTGGCTCCGTCGATCCTCGCCAAAGCGGGCCTCAACACCGAAACGCTTACTCGCCGGCTGGAGGCGGAACTCGGCCGCATGCCCAAAGTCTCCGGGCCGTCCGGAGGTCCCGACCAGGTTTATGTCACGAGCCGCCTCAACCGCCTGCTCACCGCCGCCGAAGACGAGGCTCGTAAACTCAAAGACGAATACATTTCGATCGAGCACGTCCTGCTCGCTCTCACCGATGATACCGGCCCCGCCGGACGGCTCCTCAAGGAATTCGGACTGAACCGCGAACGGCTGATGCAGGCTCTCCGCGATGTGCGCGGCAATCAGCGCGTCACCTCCCAAAACCCCGAAGCCACCTACGAAGCGCTGGAACGCTACGGCCGCGATCTCACCAAACTGGCCGCTCAAAACAAGCTCGACCCCGTGATCGGCCGCGATGAAGAAATCCGCCGCGTTATCCAGGTGCTCTCCCGCCGCACCAAGAACAACCCCGTCCTCATCGGCGAGCCCGGCGTGGGCAAAACCGCCATCGTCGAAGGGTTGGCCTTACGCATCGTTCGCGGCGATGTCCCGGAAGGCCTCAAAAACAAGCGCATCGTGGCACTCGATATGGGCGCCCTGATCGCCGGCGCCAAATATCGAGGCGAGTTTGAAGAGCGCCTCAAAGCGGTTCTCAAGGAAGTGCAGGAATCCGCCGGCGACATCATTCTCTTTATCGACGAACTGCATACTGTGGTCGGCGCGGGCAAAACCGAGGGCTCTATGGATGCGGGCAATCTTCTCAAACCCATGCTGGCGCGCGGCGAATTGCATTGCATTGGCGCCACCACGCTCGACGAATACCACAAACATGTAGAAAAGGACGCCGCGCTCGAACGGCGTTTCCAGCCCGTTCTTGTCGATCAGCCCTCCGTCGAAGACACCATCTCCATTCTCCGCGGCCTCAAAGAACGCTACGAAGTGCATCACGGCGTGCGCATCAAAGATGCCGCGCTGGTCGCCGCCGCGGTCTTTTCCAACCGCTACATCACCGACCGCTTCCTCCCCGATAAGGCTATCGACCTGGTGGATGAGGCCGCGGCCCGCCTGCGCACCGAAATCGACTCCATGCCCGCCGAACTCGATGAGACACGCCGCCGCATCATGCAGCTCGAAATCGAGCGCGAAGCCCTCCGCAAGGAAACCGACGCCGCCTCCAAAGAGCGCCTCGCCAAGCTCGAAAAGGAGCTGGCCGATCTGCGCGCCGAAACCGATGCGCTCACCGCCCGCTGGCAGCGCGAAAAGGCCGCTGTGCAGCGCCTACGCCAGCTTCGCGAGCAGGTGGAACAGGCCAAGGTCGATATCGAACAGGCCGAGCGCAATTACGATCTCAACCGCGCCGCCGAATTGAAATACGGAAAGCTTGCTTCGCTGGAGCGCCAGCTTCAGCAGGAGACCGATCAGCTAAGCAAACAGCAATCGCCGCTTATTAAGGAAGAAGTTGACGAGCAGGATATCGCCGAAGTGGTTGCCCGCTGGACCGGTATCCCCGTCACCAAGCTCATGGAAGGCGAAATGCAAAAGCTGCTGCACCTCGATGAAGAGCTGCACCAACGCGTCGTCGGCCAGGATGAGGCCGTCACAGCGGTGGCCGAAGCCGTAATTCGCGCCCGCTCCGGCCTCAAGGACCCTAACCGGCCCATCGGCAGCTTCATTTTTCTCGGACCCACCGGAGTCGGGAAAACGGAGCTCGCGCGAGCGCTCGCCGAGCTTCTCTTCGATGATGAACGCGCCATGATTCGCATCGATATGTCCGAGTACCAGGAGAAACACACCGTTGCCCGCCTGATCGGCGCTCCCCCCGGATATATCGGCTATGAAGAGGGCGGCCAGCTTACCGAAGCTGTCCGGCGCCGCCCCTATTCGGTGGTCCTGTTTGACGAGATCGAAAAGGCCCACCAGGATGTATTCAACGTGATGCTGCAAATCCTGGACGATGGCCGCCTCACCGATGGCCAGGGGCGCACCGTGGATTTCAAAAACACCATTGTCATCATGACTTCCAACGTAGGCGGCCTGCGCATCCTCGAATATCGGGGGGCTTTTGAAGGCGTCTCCTACGAGCGTATGAAAGACGCCGTGCTTGAAGAGATGCGCCGCCAGTTCCGGCCCGAATTCCTCAACCGCGTGGATGAAATCATCGTTTTCCACGCGCTCACCGAGGAGCACTTGAAGCAGATCGTGGAGATCCAACTCGCGCGGCTCCGCGCCCGCCTCGCCGATCGGCACATCACGCTGCAGCTCACCGACGCCGCGCGGTCGAACCTCGTCCGCACCGGCTACGATCCGCAATATGGCGCCCGCCCTCTGAAGCGCGCTATCCAGAAGAAAATCGAAACGCCGCTCGGCAGGCTGCTTCTCCAAGGCAAGATTCAAGACGGCCAGACTGTGGTGGTCAATGGCCCTGAGAGCGGCGATCTAACCTTTATGCCCGAACAGGTCGCGGTCGGATAAGGCGCTCCATGTGGAAATCCGGTGGTAGCAAACTGCAGCCCGAGTCGCCGGCCCTACCCGCTCCGCGGTCCCGTTTGCGCGGCCCGTATCGCATCGTGCTCACTGTGGCCGTGCTGGCTATAGCGCTGTTTTTGATCTTCCCTTTCACCTTTGCGCCCCGCATTGACGTACCGGCTGGCATCCGTTTTGGAAGCCCGTCATCCGTTCCCGTCCAGATCTCCAACCTGAGCCTCACGCCGCTCCACGATCTCGAATACAATTGCTCCGTGTCGAAGCTCACGCGCAACAACGGCACCGCCATTACCGATGCCAGGGTGCTCACGCGAGGATTCATCAAAAGAATCGGTGGCCGCCAGGCACTCACCGTCCGCTGCGAAACCGCCTACATCGTTACGGACCGGCTCCAGGCCGCCGAATATACTTTGACGCTCCACTATCAAACGTCCCCCTGGCCCCAGCAGCGCACCAGCACCTACCGCATCGCCGCGGACATCAACAGCAACGGAGAAGTCACCGGATGGAAGTCAAATTGAAGCAGCGGTCCCCGCGGGTAACGGTCCTGTTCGCCCTAATAGCTGTTACGGCGCTGGCCCAGAAGCAGGCTCCGCAAGCGCTGGATACTTCGAAACTCAGTCCAGGCATATACGCCGTGATTCACACCTCCATGGGGACGATCACAGCGGAGTTATACGACAGGGCTGCGCCCGTCACGGTGCGCAATTTCGTGGCGTTGGCGCGCGGCACCCGCGAGTGGCTCGATCCCAAAACCCATAAGCCGGTAACGCGGCCTCTCTATGACAACCTGCTGTTTCACCGCGTGATTCCGGATTTCATGATTCAAACCGGCGATCCCACGGGAACCGGGTCGTACAATTGCGGCTTCACTCTGCCCGATGAGATCGGCCCCTACCGGTTCGATCAACCAGGGCGGCTCGCGATGGCAAATAAAGGCCCCAACACCGGTGATTGCCAGTTCTTCATCACCGAAGCACCCACGCCCTGGCTGAATGGCAAGCACACAATTTTCGGGCAGGTGGTAGACGGGCAGAAGGTCGTCAGCAAAATCGCCAATGTAGTTCGCGACGACAACGACAAGCCTCGCTTTCCCATCAAACTCTTGCACGTGGATGTTATGCGGATCGTGGCCACCCCCCAGTCTCTTCCGCCGGCGGTGACCGGACGCGGTGTGTTCCTCAATTCCGGCGGCGATGTGCTGACAGCCTACAATATCGTGCAAGGCTGCTCGGAACTCCGCCTTAAAGATGGAAGCAAACTGCAGCTTGCCTACTCGGACGCCACCAACGACTTGGCCTTGTTGCGCTCAGAGAAGAAGCCCGATTCTTTCGCCATCGTTGGCGAGGACACGATGGAAGTCGGTGGAAAAGCAGTGCGGGCCGCGGTCGTGACCGGTTTTCTCGAAGCTAACAACGTCCCGCATCAGACGGGCGCATCCGCCGCAACGGTAGATCCGGTCGAGGTTCAATGCTGGAAATAAGCCCAATGTTGGAAGTAATCACCAGTAGCCAGCGCCAAGCCCGGCTCGCGCACACCGGATAGCCGCCCGTGGTAGCGGCCCTTTTTGTACGGTTATAAACTGAACTTCTAGTCGCGCCTTGCTATAGTAGCGCTACTCCGAAGTCGATCCGAATGCAGTCCAAGCATCCAAAGCGGAGTGCTGCCAGGCTGCGGCATCGTGTCAGACAACCTCCGAGCTTGCGCACGCTCGTTCTCCTGGTAGGCTTCCTCTCTGCTGTAATCGCTCTTTTCCTTTATGCGCCCGCCTTTCACGGGCCGTTTGTGTTCGATGACGCCGGCCTCCCGTTCCATCGCACTATCAGGGAAGAACCTGTCTCAGCCTGGATCGCCGGCGTGCGCCCCATGCTCATGCTTACATATTGGCTGAACCTGCGAGCTTGGGGCGATGACCCGTTGAGTTATCACCTGATCAACGTATTCATCCACATTCTGAATGGCGTGCTGGTATTCATGGTTTTGTATCGTCTGCTGGAATGGGCGGGCTGGGAGCGAAGTAATGTCTTTCGGGCATCACTCGTTGGGTGTCTCATTTTTCTCGTCCACCCGATACAAACCGAATCAGTCAGCTATGTTTCCGGGCGATCCGAAAGCCTCGAGGCTTTGTTTCAGCTTCTGTCATACGGTATCTTCCTGTATCGCCGTAAAGATTCCATTTCCTGGCTGGAATCACTCCTGGTATTGCTGTTCTTCTTTCTCGGAGTCAAGACAAAAGAAAATGCCGTCAGCGTCGCCGGCCTCTTCGTGCTGACCGATTTGTTCTGGCCCGTTTCCTTCTCGAGCGCAGGCCTTCGCAAAAATTGGAGGCTCTATGCTCTGATGCTTCCCGGGGCAATATTCGCAACCGTAGCCGTAATGCGCACGCTGGTTTCGAATCCGAGCGCCGGCTTTTCTGTCCAAACCGCCACCTGGTATCAGTATCTTTTTACTGAGGCCCGTGCCCTATTCATCTATTTGCGCCTCGCCGTTTTCCCTTTGGGCCTTTCCATCGACCACGACTTCGCCATTTCCCACACCTTCTACGACCATGCCGCCATATTGTGGATGCTTTTGCTGGCCGCCATCCTGATCGCCGGCTGGCGCTTCCGCCGAACCTTTCCGCTGGCGTTCTTCGGCTTGTTATTTTTCCTGGTGGAATTAGCCCCTACCTCTTCGGTGATACCTATTGCGGACTCCCTGGTAGATCGCCGCATGTATCTCCCGCTGGTGGGATTGATACTCATTGGCTGTGACTTCTGCCGGCGGCTGAAAATCCCCTCACCTGCGGCTCGTATGGCCGGTGTTGCGGCCGTGGCCGCATTGAGTGCCTGCTGCTATGCGCGCAACATGGAATGGGGACATCCGGAAAGCCTGTTCGCTGCCGCTGCTGCCCAATCTACTCACAATCTCCGCCCTTACCTTCACCTCACCGAGGTGCTGGTGCACGAGCGCAATTGCGAACCGGCAGTGCCCTATCTTCAGCGTGCCGAGCGCCTATTTCCCAATGATTTCGATGTTCAAGTGGCTTGGAGCTGGGCGCTCGAATGTATCGAGCGGCCCCAGCAGGCCATGCAAAGGCTCCAGGCCGCCGCGCGTCTGCGGCCGCAGTCTTCCCTGGTCTACGAGTGGATTGGGCTGCTCTATGGTGAAATGCGCATGCCGGGAGCCGCCGGAGAAGCGTTGCACCACGCCGTGCAACTCGATCCTTCATCCGTTTCGGCTCATGAATCGCTCGCCTTGTGGTACCAGGCCACAGGCGATCTGCCGGACGCCGAACAGGAGCATGCCCGGAGCGTCGCCATCGATCCACACGACGAAAGCGCCCGCGCTGCCCTGGCGCGGGTCCGCCTTTTGCGGGGATCCGGCTCCGCCCGTTAAAACCGGTCCCGATTTCGTCGGCCGCTATAAAGGTTCAATGCCTATTTGCCGATAAACTGGGCATGAAGAAGCCGTGCGCCAAACTGGCGATCCTGGCGGCCGTCGGGCTGAGTTCCGCCTGGTCGCAAACGTCGTCGACCGGGCCTTCCGCCTCGCCCTCATCTTTGAGCTTTAGCTATACGGTAAACAGCAGCACCTTGCCCGCATCCGCGAAGCTGAAGGTCTCCTTGCCGGCAGCGGCGTCGAGTTCCACAGTTATTTCCGTTGTGCCAGCTTACCCGGCGGGCACGCCGTCGGCCGAGACCGGCTGGCTTAGCGTGGCGCCAGGTTCGGGCGTTAGCCCCCTGACATTAGAGGTCCTCGCGAATCCTACCGGATTGCCCCCCGGAAGCTTCACCGCCAGTCTCGCCGTAACCACGAGTCCGAACGTTGGTGCCCTCACTGTGCCCGTGACGCTTTCCATTTCCAATCCGCCGGCAAATCTGGTCGTTTCCCCCGGTGAGACCACCACGAACTTTACGGCTGCGTCCGGTTCCACACCCGCTACCTTGACGTTCAGCTATACCACTGGATCCGCCTGGAATCTTCAGGCGAGCGAATTGGATGTGTCCACCAACGGTGGGATTATTCCGTTTAATGTGACCGCCGCCAACGCCAAGGCATCCGGCAGCAGCACCACTCCCGTATGGCTGCGGGTGGCTCCCCAAGGCGCAGCCGTCACCAGCACCCAGACAAGCGGCGTAGCGGTCGCGGGATCCGATGTCCCTATCATGGTGTCTCTTGATCCAACTACCGTGCAATCCCTGCTGCCGGGCAGTTACGCCGGGACGGTTACCTTCGCGGCCACCAGCACTGCTAATGGAACCGACCAGGTGGCGGTGAATCTCGTCGTATCGGCCGGTGCTCCCTCGGTGACTTCTATTTTCCCGTATAGTATCGTGCAGGCTCCCGCGGTAAACCCTCTGATCACCATCAACGGACAGAATTTCTTTAGCACCTCAGTGGTGACCTTGGCGCCTGCCGGAACCTCGGCCAACAACCAATGCACACAAAACGGCACCCCCACACAAGTCACTTCCACGTTGCTGAGCCAAAACATCATGACTGCCACGGTCAGCAATGCGGCGACTCTCTTCGCGAGTCCGGGCAATTGGTGTGTCTGCGTTACCAATCCGGCGCCGCCGAACGCCCCTAATCAGACCCCGGCGTGCACGCCGACTGCGCCCGTTGATTACACCTTCACCGTGGTGTCCAATTCGCAGGTCTCTGTCAGCTCCGTTTTGAATGCCGCCAGCTACCAACAAACGGCCACCCAAATCGGGACGAACCAAGATCCAGTCACTGCCGGGCAAACTTCCATTGCTCCCGGTGAGATCGTTTCCATTTTCGGGCAGAATCTGGGCCCCACCACGCCTTTGCCGGCGACTCCCCAGGCCGCTCCGGCCATAGTGAGTTCCAGTGCACCGCTGAATGCGACTCTGAACACCAGCGCACTAGCGGCCACCTTGCAGTTTACGGTGACCAGCAGTTCCGGCTCTACACCTGTGACGGTCAATTTTGCCAGTGATCCCAATGTCTCAAACGCCGAAAACTTGGGCAATATCGCAGCCTATATCAACGGGATCACAATGGGTCTAAACCTAGGAAACATGGCTTCAGTAAATACGGTGCTGGGCAGCACATACCTTACCCTCACTTCTCCCACCACAGGTTCGGGTGCGGGAATCGCGGTAACCGATGACACAGCCTCGGAGCTTCTCGGCCTCACCACCGCGGGCAACAACGTGACCGTCAATGGCGCAGACATGTCGTTCCCGTTTCAACTCGACGGCATACAGGTCGCTTTTCAGTTCACCAATGCGCACACTTCCGTCCTGACCACTCTCTATGCGCCTATCATTATGGTGGCGGCCAATCAGGTCAATGTGATGGTGCCTAGCGGCGCTGTCTCCGGCATTGGCGGCTCGGGCGCCACTCTCATCGTGCAGAATGGCTTGAACATGGCCTCCTTGAGCAATCTGGTGCTCGTGAATGAAGATCCGGGAATATTTGCGCTCTCGGGCGAGGGAACCGGTCAGGCGGCTGTCCTCAATTACAATCCCACTACGGGCGCGTACACCATCAACTCATCCAAAAACACCGCTCCCCAGGGATCCACCATCGTGATTTACGCGACCGGGTTGGGAATTCTGAGTACGCCACTGCCGGATGGCGTGGCGGCAAGCGCCGCCGACAAAGTGACCGATCCGGTTCAGGTCACGATCGGGGGGCAGCCTAGCGTGGTCACCTATGCGGGAACATCTCCGGGATCTATCGGTGGGCTGACACAGATCAATGCCATCGTGCCGCCTACTGCAGCCAGCGGGTCGGCTGTAACTCTGACGATCGCGGGCGGCACGGCGCAAACGGCCAGGGCGAGTCAAACCGAAGTGACACTCGCGGTGAAATAGGCTTCGCCACATCGAGGCCGCCACCGCCAGTTTGCGCGCCGTGCGGAGCTAGCGGTGTTTAGCAGCCATTTTCTTTTCGAGGGCCTTCATCAGCCGGTCCTCGACCTCTTTCGGTATCGGATAAAGGTCTACACCTTTGTAGACCCGGATCGTTTTTCTGGTCGTATCGGCGATCACCCAACAGTTCGGGCACTGGGCGATATGCTGTTCCAGTTCCTCCCGCAAAGCCGCGTCCGCCGATTCATCCAGATAATCCGTCAGCTCGTTTAGAAAATCTTTACAGGTAAGCAAAGGCGTCGTCTCCCTTGCGCTTAAAGGTGCGGGTCAGTTTCTCTCGCAGTTGCAAGCGTGCCCGCAGCAGCCGGCTCTTCACGGCCGGAATGGAAAGCCCCAGAGCTTCGGCGGTCTCTTCCGTCGAAAGTTCGTCAATATCCCGCAGTACGAAGACCGACCGGTACGGCGGCGCCAGACTCTGTATCGCTGCATCCAGAATTTCGCCGAGTTCCTCGCGCGAAAACTGTTGCTCCGGGTCTTCGTCCCAGGCCGCGATTTCCCGCGTAACCGTGTCCTCACCCGTGTCGATCCCTTCATCGAGCGATACCGACTTGTCCGTCTTCCGCCGGCGCAGCTTCATCAGCGCCTGGTTGACCGCAATGCGCACGATCCAGGTATAAAATTTAGACTGCCCCTGAAACTGATCCAGGTGCTCGTACGCCTTGAGGAATGTTTCCTGCAAAACGTCCTCAGCGTCCTCCCGGTTCTGAGTGATATGTTGCGCCAGCCTGAAGATTTTAGCTTCGTAGCGGCGCACCAATTCCGCGAATGCGCGGTCGTCGGCCCTGCGGGCCTGCGCGACCAGCGTAGTTTCGTCGGTTCCGGCCAGGCTGGAAACTGCCATCGGTCTGCCAACATCATAGCGCACCCTTTTCACCAGGCCGCTGCAGCCGCCCGGCCTTCCCTATGGCGCGTGTGGCAAACTACTCCCATATGACGCCTCAGATTGCGGCCTCGATCAGGCCACACCTGCAGTGGTTCGGCTCGTTTAACAAATCGGGCGAGCTTAAAAAAATCCAGGTGTGGCTAACCGTTAACCAGGGCAACATCGAGTTTCTGACGCCGGAAAGTTCCTACAAGGTGAAGCGCGTTCGGCGGAATTCCCGCGTCATTTGTTTCCTCGGCAAGGAGAACGGTCCCCAGCTTCTAGGCCAGGCGGAACTCGTTACGGAGCGGCTAGCGGCGGAGCGCGTATATCGCGCCTACCGGAAAACACATCCGTTTCTGATGCTGATCCTTGGGAGGAGCATTCGTAAGCGCATCGAGTCGGGCGGACAGGTGGTGGTGCGCGTTCACCCGGATGAGCCGAATCCGCTAACGGGTGTAACCGATCCGGCGGTATGAGCTATGGTAATTAAGAATGCTCGCCAATGCTGGAGTGGCCAGTATCGAGGCGGGGACTGCACTGGGCGTCAGCCTGGTGGCCCTGCTCGCAGCCGGGTGGCAGTGGCGCTCCGCGCGGATTCGATCGGCCGAAACCGACCATAACTGGAAAGACCGATGGAAGTGGCTGGAGAAGGAAGTCACACAGAGCCGATTGCTGACCGAGTCCGCCAATCAGAGAGCGGAGGCGGCGGAGAGAAGCGCAGGGGCGAGCGCCAAGGCTGCAGCCGCCAGCGCCCATTCCGCGGAGGAATCGGCCGCGGCGGCCAGGGGCATCGCGGAATTGGGGAAACGGGCATGGGTTCACGCCACCGAATTCCGGCTGTCTTTGAAAACGCAGACCAACGAGAATTCCGTCTTGGAGGTATGGATTGCCAACTTGGGATCGACGCCTGCGCGCGAACTGAAAATAGCGAGCAATTTTCTCGTCTGTGACCAGGCGCCCGCGGAGCTGATCTTGAAACCGCGCGTGAATAACCTTGTGCTGGGTCCGGCCGTCAGCTTCTCGTTATCGCACTTTTTGCGGGTTTCGCCCGCTGACCTGGCGTCGATCATGGCGGGCCGCAAGGTCATGGTCACCTATGGCCAGGCAAAATATTACGACGTTTTCGGGGCGCCACGAGAGACTCGCTGGTGCGCCACTTATGACTCCAATGCCAAGGCCTTTGTGGCTAGCAGCGGGAATAACTCGGTGACATAGGTTATCGCATAGGGCGGACTACCGCCTGTGTCGCCTGGTCGCGCGAGAGGACGGCGGCGATCTGCGAGGCTTCGTCCCAATCCTGATAGGGACCGACACGCACGAAATTCCACTGCCGGGCATGTCCCCCCAGGACGATTTGTGGAGCGTAGCCCTCTTCTCGTAATCGCTCCGCCAGTTTATCGGCGTTAGCTTTTTCGAGAAATGCGCCCACTTGCACGGCCAGTTGCACTCCGGCCGCCGGCGCCGCCGCTGCTGTTTCAGAAGCCGGAGGGGCCGTGGGCGCGATGGGGGCGGCGGGTTGCGCAGCCGGAGGTACGATTGACTGTGCTGCCGCGGTAGCCTCAGCGGTTGGCGAGGCAGCCGGGCTTCGCGTAGCCGGTGCGTTGGCAGGCATCGCGCTGACCGGCGTGTTCCGCGCCGCTACCGGAGCCGGCTTGGCGGCCGTGATCACGTCCCGGTCCAAACGCCAGGTGAAGCCCGTCAGGAATCCTGCCAAGAAGACCAGGATCAGCAGCAGCGCGGAGCCGGCGCTTACTGTGACGGTTGCTTTACGATCGAGTGAAAAATCGTATGTCATTCGGTACCCCAATTACGGGATCATCACTGTAGTCTGTCCGGGATCCACCACCTGAATCACACCACCCCAAATACATGTCAGTTTGGAATTGTTATCCAGAGCGGGCATCTCGGCGATCAAAACGGTAGGAGCACCCGGATTCCAGGGGGCGGGCGTGTTGGGAATGCAGGGCGCGGGCGTCAACACGCCCAGGTTGGAGGCCGTTTGGGAAGCGACCTCCGGGTTCGCGAGTGACGAGCACATCCCGAAAGGCATGATATTGACTAATGGCTTATTATCCACGATATTTGCATCCGGAGTACCGGTAAGTACGCGCTTGTCTGGTAGAACCACCAGGCTGCTAGACGCCGCACCAAAGCTACATTGGAGGGCCGCTCCCATTATGACTTGAAATGCCATCGTTTGTTCCTTGCCGTTACCGCAACCTCTTCAGTTGATCTTCACTAAGCCGCCTTTGAGAGTGAGCGTGCCGCCAGTCTCTACGGTCTGTGATGCATTGGCTGTGCTCGTGATACTCTCCTGAGCTTCATTGGTCATGCTGGTTCCCGCCTGATTGGTAAAGGACGTGCCAGATTTGATACTCACTGAACCCGAGACATCTATGGTCAGATTTCCGGATACCTTGAGAGAGTAATTCCCGCTCACCGTCCGGCTGAAGTCAGCCTTATCCGTGTGAGTCTCGTTTCCCGTGATGGCGCCGGAGCGAGTGCCTTTGACCGTAAAGGTCTGATTGTTGAGCACGGTCACATTCATGTCTTTCTGCGCCTGGATGAAAAGCTCTTCTGATCCCGCTTTGTCCTCGAATCGGATCTCGTTGAATCCTCCGCCGCCTTTAGAACTGCCGGTTTTGATAGTGCTCTTGGTTTGCTCGCCGGGTAGAGTGTAAGGGACGGTCTGGACGGCGTTGTAAACACAACCGGTAACGATGGGGCGATCGGGATTGCCTTCGAGGAAACTGACAATCACTTCCTGACCGATTCGGGGAATGAAAATCGACCCCCATTGTTTCCCGGCCCATCCCTGAGACACACGAATCCAACAGGAACTTTTTTCGTCATTTTTTCCGGCCTGGTCCCAGTGGAATTGGACGACAATGCGCCCGTACTGGTCAGTCCAGATCTCTTCGCCGGACTTGCCGGTGACCGTAGCGGTCTGAGTGCCATGAATAATCGGACGCGGCGTCTCGCGCGCGGGATGAAAAACCGTAGCAGCCGGAATGGCCTCGAAGGAGTTGGTGTAGAGGGCATGTTCGTCGGCGGTATGGGACACCCAGGTGAGCAGGTATTCCGCGTTCACCTCGGCGCGGGCATGCCCTGCGAGGGTGAATTTATAGCCTGGCCGGAAGGCCCAACAGTAGCTGGTTCCGCGTACCTGTTTGCCGGGCACTTCGAGCGCGGAGAGACGCAGACTGGCGCGAGACTCCCCGTCACTCGTGGTTGTGTACAGGCCAGGGTATTCGTAAACAGAACGGCTGGTATCCGAACCACTGGCGCTGGCGGTGAGATCGGTGTTGGGAGTAAGAAAATTGAAATCATCGCCCTTGTACTGTCCTATTACGACCTGTTGCTCCACCGAACAACTGGTGACAATGTCTTCCGCTGTCCAGGCTTCTTTCTGCATGGTAGCGGTACTCAGTGCGCAGGGCTGGTAGGCGCTGGAGTCATCCGCCAGAACCAGTTTATGGCTGGAGCTGTCGTGGGTGAAGAAGTAGAAGATGCCTTCCTCCTCCATCAGGCGCGAAACAAAGGCGAAAGAAGTCTCCATATATTGAACGCAGTACTCGCGCGTCGCGTAAGTCGCTGTGAGAGAGTCGGTGAAATCGGTAAAGCCGGCATCGGAAAAGACTTTCTTGATGATGTCGGGGGCTGTCATATTCTGAAAAATCCGGCAATCCGTATTCATGGTCAGCAGCCACAGCCACGGATGGAGTTCGGCGTAGTAGGTAGTGAAGCGGGGGTCGCTTCCGGCTTGTATGAAACGGCCTACAATCCCGTTCAGATACTGCTTGTCGCCGCTGGCCAGCGAGATGGTGAGGGTCACATTCTTGCCGACAATCTGGGTGAAATCGATGGCGTTATCTTCGGAGAGAAGCTCCAGCGTAAACTGGAACGGCTGGGAGATGCGCTCTTCACCTTGAAAGCTTTTGAGAAAAAACTTGTCGGCCCCGAGCGGCGTGCTGATCAGAATCGGGCTGAGTCCCTGGACGTAGGACGCCATGAGGTTTCATGATACCGGATCACGGGCCCAGCCGAACTTGCGAGTCATCGCTGGCGAAGGGGCGGGTCTTGAGCCAGGAGGTCCATCCCAAGCGGGCTTGCCCCAGGCGCGTTTCCGGAACGGCCACTGCTTGTAATGTGAGCCGGAACGCGAATTCGAATTCCGGGCCGGCATAAAAGCGCGTCAATTCGCAAAGCGGGGGATAGGCCGTTCCGGAAGGCAGAAAATCGAAGAATTGGGCTTGCGTCAGGGGACCAAGCTGTACCAGGAACGACCCCTGTTGATCCCAGATTCGCGTTCCGATCGATGCGCTCATGCCCAGCACCTGATTGCGCCCGCGCACTTTGCCCATGCGGGTCCATTCGCTGGGCTCGAGCGGCCGCCAGCGCCCCACTAACTGGCGCACGCGCACGTTTACCTGAAAATGGCACGCCAGTAAACGCTCGAGGCCCACGGCGGAGCGCGGGTGCTGGGAGAGAATGCCGGCAGTATAGAGGAGCGCGCGGTCGGGGATGCGCATGCGCCCGCGCAGTGGCGCGAGGCCCAGGCCGAAAAACGAGTAAAGGTACCGCGCAACCGGCGTCTGGCCGGGCGCCTGCGTGGTGAGCGCCGGCCGATGCATTTTGCGCGCCTGGTACATAAGGCTGACCAGCCGGTGGTTGAAGGTATCCAGAAAATCGCGCGCCGCAAAATCCCGGCTGCGAATACGTTCCAGCAGCAGTTCGGTATCGGGAATGGCGAGAGGACCGAAGGCGCCCGCGAGGCCCATGAAATTCACGGTCATTTCCGCCGGTGCATCCGCCTCTACTGCCGGCACGATCTGTTGCACTTCGCTTGCGGGAAAATCGAGAGCCACGCGGGAACGGAAACGAACCGCTTCTCGCTCCGGTTCCGATCCTTGCCCGGGAGATTCTGCTTCCGGCCGCAGGGTTTCGAGCAAACGAACCGCCTGAAAGAAGTCGAAACGATACGGTTCGGCAAACAGCCACTCTTCGACGGACCGTTCGCCCTGCCATCCGAAAGCGGCCACGAGACGGACCTAAGCCGGACGCCGCGCGAGCCGCGCTCCGGGCGACCGCCATTCCATCAGCGGGTTGCCGCGGCGAGAGAGGCCCGTGGTGCGGAAGCCCAGCTTGTGGTACATCGAGACGAGCGCGGAAGAGGGCAGACCGGCGCCCGGACTCGGCCGCGCTTCGAGATGCGTCACCGGGTAACCCTGATTCCGTGCGGTGCGGATTGCCGCCTGGACCAGTTGTGTGGCCAAGCCGTGCCGCCGGTGCTCGGGTGCGACCTGGAGATCGGAAAGGTAGGCGCCCTTTTCCGAGCGCGTCAAACGCACCGATCCTACCGGTTCCTGCCCGCCCCCCGACGACATCTGAATTTCCCACCCGGAGGGAGTGCGAACCGCGGGACCCAAGGCGTAAGCGGGCGGGGACGCCGGTTTTTGGCTGATTACCGCAGGGCCAAGGCGCGGGTTGGAGGCGCTCGCCTGATTGGTTCCCGTGGCATGCGTGTTTGCCGGCGCGCTCCGGGCAGCCGCGGCCATGCGGCCCAACCGGTCGGCTTCCGCTTCGAGAGCGTGATCCTGCACTACCGCCACTCCCGAGCCAAAAGGGTTGGCGACCCGGCCGGCACGTTGTTGCACCACATGCGCCAGCTCGTGACCGAGCAGAAACTGCCCGTGCGGCGTATGTGGATTGTATTGTCCGGGCGCGAAATGAATGTCCGATCCCCAGGTGAAAGCGATGGCGCCGATGGAGGCGGCTTCCGGACCCACATGGATGCGGACATCGGAAAAGTTCGCTCCCATAGCCTGCTCCATTTTCTCCTGCACGTCGCGCGGTAAGGGCCATCCACCCGATTTGGGCCGCAGATCCACCGGAAACGCGTCCATTCCGGGCCGAGGTTGAACGGCCGCTTTGCGCTGCAGAGTTTTTCCCAATGCGGCTCGTGAGCCGGCTGGTGAGAAGGAGCCTTGAATAGCGATGGGACTCACATCGTTCGCGGGCATGTGGGCCTCCCGGTTAGAAACGTTACAGAAGACGCATCCGAATTATACACCGGCCGCCTTTCCGTTCAGGCAGTTCAATTCGGGCAAGTCCGGTTCATGAGCGCGGCCATCAGCTTGTTGACGACTTCTTCACGCACCTCGTCGTCGCGGGCATCGAGCGGGGAAACCTGTATGTGTACCAGCTCATGTACGATGGTGCATTCCATATCCAGTCTCAGTTCCCCGCCATGCAGATTGTAATCCCGCGGGTCGAGGACATCGATAGTTCCGGTCTTCGAAGCCGGGTCCCATTCGGCGCCTCCCCAGGAATTGGGCTCGAGTTGCGACTGCCGCACCAGGCGAAGCGAAAGATTCCAGTCATCCAGGCCCAAACGTTTCTGCCATGTCTTCATCTGGTGGTCCAGGTGCATTTCCAAAGGGTTTAGCGCAAAACAAGTCACGCAAGAAAACAAGAGCGCACAAACTAGCCGCATGTCTAGCAATTGTACTATGGATCACGCTAGTTTGGGTAAGTACTGAACAGTTCTAGAACCGCATTCGCCCGCGAGCGTTTCGCTGGTTGGCCCAACCGGGAGGCTTGACCAGCTATGCCAATTCGAGCAATGCTTGGCTGGTGGAGGCAAACCCGAATCATACGTGCGAGCCACCCGAGCCGCTGCTGCCGCCCGCCTTTTTCTCGACCCGGCAGAAAACCATGGAATGCGAGGTCACATGAAGCAGCTTGTAACACGCCGCTCCTCGATCCAGCGGCTGTTGCTGGGATTCGGCGGCTCTGCTCTGCTACGCGCAGACGGCCTGTCCCATGCGAGCCGCCTAACCTGGGAAGTCGCCGCTACTTCCGGGCCGGGCGCGGAGAACTCCGCCCAGCGCACGTATCGAGCCGACGCGCATGTGTTGCTCTTCGGTCTTCCCTTCCTGCACCGTTCGGGCGTGGGAGGTGGCAGCGCAGTGTGGCGGGAATCGGCATTGTCTCAAGGCGGCCTGATCCGCTTTCTCGAATTCACCGGGTTTTCACTGCCGGAGCGTGCTGCCGGCCTGAACCGCCTCGGGTTCATCCGTGAGATGTTGCGCCTCGAGAATGGCGGTGCGGCCGAATCCATTTACTTCGGCCTGATGACCTCCTCTCCGGAGGAGAGCGCCGAAGAAGCCAAGAAGGCTTTGGAATCGCACGCGAAGGAAGTGGTCTACTCCGCTATTGAAGGGCGCATTTCGCCGGATGCCGTGGAAACCGTGGGGGCGCACTTCACCGCGCCTGCTCAATGGTCCGTACGGAATCGCGATGAGCTGATCAAGGGCGCTCGCACCGCGCTCGCCGAGGCTTCCCCCAAACCCGCCGAGGGAACCCTCAATCCCGCCAGTTTGCGCGGTTCCGGCCCGGCAACTTTCCTGCAATCTCTAGCCGATATGCTGCGGGACCCCAACCGCAAGGAAACCCGGTACGTGTATAACGGCCACGTGTATCATTTGCATGTGACGCGCTCGGAGGATCCGGAAGCGGCGGCTGGTTTTCGCGAACACGGCCTGGTTTCTGCCAATGCCGAAATCGTCCGCGCCAATGGCCAATTGCGCCGCGAAGCCGGCGGTAAAGAGCAGAATTTCCGCTTGTGGTTTGAGGCCGGCGCCGGCATGCCGATTCCGTTGCGCATTGAGTATCAGGCAAAATCTTATCTGCGGCTGGTATTTGAAGCGGAGGCCTGAACTGAATTTCCTTCCGTTTGATTCAAACCTTGAAGCGTACCGCAAAGAGGCGGAGCAAAGATACGATCTGGGAAGGAACACCGCTGGGTGGGGCTCTGCACAACGGGCAGACACAAGTCGCCGAGTACCTGCGTGCTCAAGGCGCCCAATGAGCGCTCAGCGATAGAAGGATGCCAAGCGATTCCTTTCTGCGCGCCGCCATTGAGCAAGCCCGAAAAAGCCTGGCGGAAGGCGGTATCCCGATCGGTTCCGTGCTGGTCCATGAAAGCCGCATCATCGGTGCGGGCCATAACCGGCGGGTGCAGACCGGAAGTCCGATCGATCACGGGGAGATGAACTGTCTGCGCAATGCCGGGCGGCTGCCGGCCAAGATCTACCGCCAGTGCACACTTTATTCCACGCTCTCGCCGTGTCCTATGTGCAGCGGCGCGATCGTGCTCTACCGCATTCCGCGAGTAGTCGCCGGTGAGAACCGGACCTTCCTGGGAGCCGAAGATTACCTGCGAAGCCAGGGAATCCAGGTGGATGTTGTGCAAGATGACGAGTGCATCCAACTGATGAGGGATTTCATCAGGGCGAACCCGGAGCTGTGGAGCGAAGACATCGGGGAGTAGACAGGCACTGCATCGATAGAACATGGACGGAGCAATCGTTATCGACAAACCGGAGGGCTGGACCTCGCACGACGTGGTGAGTAAGGTCCGCCGCATCACCCGCGAAAAAAAGATAGGGCACCTGGGCACGCTCGATCCCATCGCCACGGGCGTGTTGCCCCTGCTGATCGGCAGCGCCACGCGGCTCGCGCAATTTTACGTGCGCGCCGACAAAATCTACGAGGGCATCATCCGCTTTGGCTGGGCGACGGACACATATGATCGCGCGGGCGAACCGGTTAGCGAAAAAATCGCGGTGGAACTCGATGCGGCCGCAATGGACGCGCTGCTCGACCGGTTTCGCGGTGAATTCCTCCAGACGCCGCCGTCCGTTTCCGCCAAGAAAATCCAAGGCAAGCGCGCTTATCAACTGGCGCGCGGCAAACAAAGCGTCACGCTGGAGCCGGTGAAGGTCCACATCTACGAATTGACCATCCTGTCGGTTGCGGGTGCGGAGTTGCGCCTGCGCGCTCACTGTTCGGGAGGCACTTACCTCCGTTCGATTGCCCACGATCTGGGCCAGGCTCTCGGCTGCGGGGCGCACCTGCAGGAACTCCGCCGCATCGCCAGCAGCGAGTTTTCGATCGACCAGGCGCGGACTATCCAACAGCTTGAATCGCTGGCCGCTGAGGAGCGCCTTTTCGATGCCCTCATTCCCGCGTCCAGCCTGCTGCCGGGCGTGCCCGAAGTCTACGTGGACGACGTTGCTGCAGCGCAAATCCGCCACGGCCGCAATTTCCCAGCCTCGCCGTTTCGCAGCGAGCCGGCCGCGCGGCTGGTCAAGGCCGTCACCGCCAATCGCGAGCTGGTCGCTATCGGAAAGGCGGTGCTGCCTAACGTTTATCACCCCGTTGTGGTGATGTGACGTCCCCGTGGCCAACAATAATAAAGTGCCTCTCCTGGAGCTCATGCCCAACGGTCTGTACTGCGCCGCAGGCGATTTCTATGTAGATCCCTGGGGGCCGGCCGGGAGGGCGGTGATCACGCACGCGCATCGAGCCCACGGCCAGGCAGCTTCATACCTGGCGGCGAAGTCCAGCGAGGCGTTGCTGCGCATGCGCCTGGGCGCCGATGCCGCGATCGAGTTCACCGAATATGGCACGCCCACAACCATCGGCGCGGCGCGCGTTTCGCTGCATCCCGCGGGGCATATACTCGGGTCGGCACAAGTGCGCATCGAGTGTGCGGGAGAAGTTTGGGTCGTTTCCGGCCATTATAAGCTTGCGCCCGATCCCACCTGCGCGCCCTTGGAGTTGTTGCGCTGCCACACGTTTGTTACCGAAGCGACCTACGGGCTGCCGATTTTCCGCTGGCCCGGCGGCACCGCAATTCGCGATGCCATCCACGAGTGGTGGCGCGCCAATCAGCAAGCCGGACAGGCGAGCCTGCTGCACGCCCATCCGGTAGGGAAGGCGCAGCGTTTGCTTGCTCTGTTGGATACTTCGATCGGCCCCATCTATTGCCACGAGGTCGTAGAAGCGATCAACGAAATCTACCGCGCACAAAGTATCGAACTGCCGCCCACCGCGCGCCTGGAAGCAGCGCAAAATTATCGCCGCGCGCTCGTGCTGGCGCCGCCTTCCACGCACAACTCGGACTGGGCGCGGCGCTTCGGGGCGGCATCGACGGCACTCGCTTCCGGCTGGATGCGCATCCGGGGAACGCGGCGGCGCCGTTCGCTCGACCGCGGCTTCGTCTTCTCGGATCACGCCGATTGGCCCGCCCTATTGCGCGTGATCCAGGAGACCCACGCCGAGCACGTTTGGATAACTGGCGAATTTCGCGGACCGATCGCTCGTTGGATCGAAGAGCACGGAGGCGAGGCCCTTGCAGTCGAGGGCCGGTGGGAGGAGGCCGAACCGTGAAGGCCTTCGCTGAACTGTACGCCGCGCTCGATGGCACCACCAAAACCAACGCCAAGATCGCGGCCCTCAAGCGATATCTGGAAAGAACGCAGCCTGAGGACGCCGCCTG
>JASIAM010000287.1 GCA_030041985.1 Bryobacteraceae bacterium
TCCGCCGGAACAGCAGGGTCGCTCCCGCCAGCACAATAGCTGAAGTCAACACCAGAACTAAGATATCGGTGCCCACCGCGGCAAATCCGGCGTCTTTGAGCAGCAGCGTGCGAAAACTGTGGACTGCGTACGTGAACGGGTCGCCTACCGCTATCCACCGCAGCCAACTGGGAAAACCGGCAATGGGATATACCGCCCCGCTGGGAAAAAACAGCAGCGTGTTCAGCACGCCGAAAATAGCCCGCGGCACCAGCGGGTCGTTGATGCGCGCCATCAGAAAGAACATCATGCCGATCAGCGCGATCGAACTGAGTATCACCATCACTGTCAACTGCGCCAGGCGCACCGGTTCGAAAAAGTCGGGGACCTGCGCGATCACCGCCCCCAGTATCAGCACCGTCTCCCCCGCCAGCACCGCTTTAATCACGCCGGAAAGGTTGAAGCCGAGAATCAGCTCCCACTTGGTGATTGGCGTTACCATGTAGCCTTCGTGCAGCCCGCGCGACTTATCGTCGATATACAACATGCCGCCGCCGATCATCGCCGTGACGAAGATCGCCAGCACCATCGAACCCGGCAGCAGATACTTGATGTAATTGATATACGGATACACCTCGACGACATCGAGTGCCGCCTTGTCCGGCTCGCGCGACGGCACCGGGGGCGCGTTGATGGAAGTGACCAGGTCCGACATCTGGGCGCCCAAAGCGTCAGCCACCGAGCGATCGGTATTGTCCGTAATCAACGCCAGCCGCGGCTGGTGCTGTTCCATCAGATCGCGCGAATAACGCTGCGGAATGATCAGCACCCCGCTCACGACGCCCTTGCGCAGATCGCTGAGCGCGCTGCCTTCGTCCACATAGTCCGAGGGCAGGAAGGTGCGCGCGTTGGCGCCCACCGCGCGGACGCGCTCCAGCACATCCACCGATTTCGGCCCGTGATCCAGGTTGACGATGCCGAGGTGGGCATTTTTGATATTGCCTCCAAAAGCATTGCCGAGAATCACCAACTGTACCAGGGGCAGCACTAACGAGGCGACAATCAGCGCGGGGCTGCGGCGGAATTTGCGCATATCGCGCTCCACTAAAGCCAGTGCTCGCTTCATCGCGATCTTCCTTTCAATGGCTGGCCGGCGGGAGCGGCGGTCTCCACCGCTTCCGTGAGGCCGTGGCCTGTGTAATGCAGAAAAACGTCGTCCAGGCTGGTGGATTGCACCGACAAGCCCTTGAGCTCGAGCTTGCGCACCCGCGCCAGCTCCACCAGTTCCTGCGCCGTAGCCGGACCGCGGTCGCTCGAAATACGGTATGTAGCGGAGCCCAGCGCATTCACCGACTGCACGGCCGGCAAGGCCTCGAGGGCGGCAATGCCTTCGGGCAGATCGGGCGAGAACTGCACCTCAATACGGCTCGCCCCCGGAACGGAAGCCTTGAGCGCCACTGGCGTGTCGAGCGCTACCATCTGCCCGCGATCCACAATGGCCACCCGGTCGCAGAGGCGATCCGCTTCCTCCATATAATGCGTGGTGAGAAGCAGCGTGCGGCCCTGCTCGACGCGCAGATGGGTGATCATCTCCCACACGGAAACGCGCGAGACCGGATCAAGGCCGGTGGTCGGCTCGTCTAAAAACAGGATTTGCGGGTCATGCACCAGGCCGCGCGCGATCTCCAGGCGCCGCCGCATGCCTCCGGACAGGGTAGAGGCCAAAGCGTCCGCGCGGTCCTGCAGCCCCACGGCTTCGAGCAGCTCCTCGGTACGCTGCCGGCGCCGCGCCCCAGTGATTCCGTACAGGCGCGCGTGTATCCCCAAATTTTCGGCGCAGGTGAGTTCCGGATCGCTGGTCATGTTCTGCGGAATAACGCCAATGCTCGCACGCACCGCATTGGGGTCGCGCATCACATCGTGCCCGGCCACGACCGCCGTGCCACTGGTGGGCGGCACCAGGGTTGTCAGCATGCGGATGAGCGTGCTCTTGCCCGCGCCATTTGGTCCCAGCAGTCCGAAGATCTCGCCGCTTCGCACCGTGAAGCTCACGTTATCGACTGCCTGCAGCTTGCCAAAACGTTTGCTGATACTCTCCACCGCGATGGCCACGCCGTCCTGTACTGGCTTCTGCTCGGCCATGGCGCTTATTCCTTAACGGCCGCGGCCGGCTCGCGCGGCGGCAAGGCGGGCACCGGCAGCATCACCCAAGCGGTCATGCCCAGCGGAAGCTGGCCATTGGGGTTCGGCACGCGCACCCGAATGGCCACCGTCTTGATGTCGCGCTTCACGCGGCTCACATCGCGCTGTGTGGCGAAATCGGCTTCCACGGCTTTATAAATCACCGGGCCGCTGACCTCTCTGCCCGAGGGCAGGCGCACGCGCAGAGTCTGGCCCATGGCGATAAGATCGGCGTAGGTCTCCTCGACATCGGCATCCACCCAGGTGGAGCTCAGGTCGAACAGGGTGATGATGGGATTGCCAGGATTCACTACTTCGCCTTGCCGCGCCGCGCGCAGCGTGACGATGCCGCTAGCCGGCGCGTAAATATTGGTCTGGCCAAAACGCGCGGCGGCGGCTTCCGCGTTTGCTTTGGCCTGCGCTTCGGCGGCCTGCAATGCGGCGGTTTGCCGCTGCTGCACGGCCACCTGGCGCGTTTCCTGCTCCGCATCCGCCATCGCTGCTTCCGCCGCCGCCACCGCGCGCTTCAGCGCATCGCCCCCGGCCTGCGCCGCCGCCACCGCGCGTTGTGCCGCCGCCACCGCGGCTTCCGCCGCCTGCTCGTTGGCCTTGGCGGAATCGAGATCGGCTTGGGCCGACACCAAATCCTGCGGCGGATTGATGTCTTTTTCCACCAGCGGCCGGATGCGGTTATAGTTGTCCTGCGCTTTGGACACCGCGGCGCGCGTCTGCGCTACCTGCGCTTGGGCCTGCTGCATTTGGGCGCGCGCCTGTGCCGCCTGCGCGTCTGCCTGCTCCTGCTGGGCCTGCGCCTGCGCCACCTGGGCTTGCGCCTGCCGAACTTTGGTGGGTAGCGTCTCCTGCAGCAGCTCCGTCTGAGTTACCGATTGCAGCGCATTGGCGCGGGCCTGGGCAATGGCTTGGTCGGCTGCGCCCTGGTCAGCGCGCAACTCTTCCTGATCGAGCACCGCCACCAGGTCACCGGCCTTCACCCATTGCCCATCCTCCACCGCCAGCTTCACGATTCGCCCCGTAATCTTGCTGCCCACTACCACTTCGTTGCCATCCACCGTGCCGGTAAGCACCAGCGTCTGGGGACGGGGACGCTCCGCCCACCAGATTCCCGCAGCGGCTGCTACCAGCACCAGAACAAGGATCACTCGTTTCATGCGCAGAACCTCATTTACGATTCGAAACCAAAATTAATTGTAAACCAAATCATTGTTAACTCAAATAATCTCCGCAGGCAGGGGGCTGGGGATTAGGGTCTGGGGACTAGCAAAACGCGGGCGGGCAGGCCACATTTTCGACCCCCGGCCCCTAATCCCCAGCCCCTAAAAAAGACGACACTCCGCTGTCAGAAGTTCTGCGAAAACGGGGCGCAGGCCGCTATTGCGCCGGCTCGATGCGGATCAGCTCGCCGTTTTCCTCATCGGTCAGAACGTACAAGAGTCCGTCCGGCCCCTGCCGGACATCGCGGATACGCTGCCGTATTTCGGTGAGGAGGGATTGCCGCGCGGTTTCATCCCAGTTCTGGTCGAAGACGATCCGTTCCAGGTGCGGATATCCTTGCGCTGCGCCGCCCAGCATAGCGCCGACGAACACGTTGTTCTTCCACTGCGGAAAACGATCGCCGGTATAAAACGCCATGCCCGAGGGTGCAATCGAAGGCGCCCAAAACACGATCGGCTGAATCATGCCTTCCCCGAAATTGGGGATTTTCGGCCCCGTGTATTCGCGCCCGAAACTGACTTTGGGCCAGCCATAATTGCCGCCTGGCTTGAGGATGTTGATTTCATCGCCACCGTAAGGGCCGTTCTCGTTATTCCACATCTCGCCGGTAACCGGGTTCAATGCGAGTCCCAAAGAGTTGCGGTGGCCCATGGTGTAGATTTCGGCTTTGTAACCGGCATGGCCCTCGAAGGGATTGCCCGGCGCGGCGGTCCCATCGTCGCGCAGCCGCAGCACTTTGCCGCGCAGGCTCCCCGGCTCCTGGGCCGCATTGCCGTTCGATGCGCCCGTGGTCATATACAGCATGCCGTCCTTGCCCCACGCAAGGCGAGATCCCGAACCGCCATCCCCCGCCCACGGATCGCATACCAGAATGTCTTTTACATCCACGAGTTCATGCCCTTCCAGGCGTCCGCGCGCGAGCGTAGTGGCCACCAGGTCTTTGCCGATATCCTTGGTATAGGTGAGATACACCACGTGATTCTGCGCGAACTGCGGGTGCAGCAGAATTTCCATCAACCCGGAGAGGCGCACCGAATGCACCGGCGGCACACCGGCAATCGGTTCCGGATCGAGCTTGCCATCATGCACCAGCCGCAGCTTGCCGTTGCGTTCGGTCACCAGCAAATCGCCATCCGGCAAAAAGGCGAGACTCCAGGGATGCCACAGCCCGGAAACCATAATGACGGCGTGGGTCGGCGTAGGCGCTGCCTTCTTCGCACCCTTTGGCTGTCCATAGGCTTGTGGAGGCGCCAGGCTCAAGGTTCCCAGCATCCCGGCACAAGCCAGAAGACAAGGCAGAACCACTCGGACGCGCGCACGGCATTTCATAGGCAGATCTCCTTCGCGAACCACAGTGGTTGCAAGCTATCATGCCGGGCAGGACCGCTGCAACCGGCCAGGGGCTAGGGACTGGGGACTAGTCAGACGCGAACCACGCGAGCCGTTTCCAGCCCCCAGTCCCCAATCCCCGGTCCCCCCAGCGAGCGCCGCTTACAATTAAGAGGTGCAGCGCGCCCATTTTCAAGTCGGCCTCATCCAAATGTCCTGCTCGCCCGATCCCGCGGAGAACCTCGTCAAAGCCGAATGGCGGATTCGCGAGGCGGCCGGCAATGGCGCGCAGATCGTTTGCGTCCAGGAACTGTTCCGCTCGCAGTATTTTTGCCGCGAAGAGCGCGCCGACTTGTTCGACTTGGCGGAGCCCGTTCCTGGTCCCACCAGCGAATCGTTCGCCCGGCTCGCGCGCGAACTGAAAATCGTCGTGATCGGATCGGTGTTCGAGCGGCGCACAGCGGGCGTGTATCACAATACGGCCCTGGTGATCGATGCCGATGGCGATCTGCGGGGCCTCTACCGCAAGATGCACATCCCGGACGATCCACTGTATTTTGAGAAATATTACTTCACGCCCGGCGACCTGGGATTCCGCTGCTTCGATACCCGCTACGCGCGCGTGGCGCCGCTGGTGTGCTGGGACCAGTGGTATCCGGAGGCGGCGCGCTTGGCCGCGCTGCACGGCGCGCAAATTCTGTTCTATCCGACCGCCATTGGCTGGCATCCGGCGGAGAAGGCGGAGTACGGAACGGCGCAGCACGATGCCTGGCGCACCATCCAACGCGCCCACGCCATCGCCAACGGCCTTTTTGTGGCGGCGGTGAATCGCGTCGGATTCGAAGGGCCGCCCGATCATGGCCTGGAATTCTGGGGCGGTTCTTTTGTGGCGGACCCTTTCGGGCAGGTGCTGGCGGAAGCCCGCCACGATCGCGAAGAGACGCTCATTGTCACCTGCGATCCGCGGCGAATCGAAGACGTGCGGCGCAACTGGCCCTTTCTGCGCGACCGGCGCATTGATGCGTACGCAGGCATTACGAACCGGGTGATCGATTGATCCACAGCGTCGCCCTCCACGGAGGCTACCGCATGCCGGCGGAGTGGGAACCGCACGAAGCTACCTGGATCGCCTGGCCGCACAATCGCGAGGATTGGCCGGGGCGCTTCGGTCCCATTCCCTGGGTGTATGCCGAGATTGTGCGCAAATTGAGCCGCGTGGAGATGGTGCGCATCCTGGTGCGCGATGGGGATCTGGAACAGCACGCGCGGCGCGTGTTATGCAAAGTGGGCGCCCACATGAACGCAGTGGAATTTCTCGAACTGCCGACGAATCGCGTGTGGATGCGCGATTCAGGGCCTTTGTTTGTGAAGAACCAGCAAGGCGAACTGGCGCTGACGTGGTGGCGCTTCAATGCATGGGCAAAATACGACGATTACGAATTGGACGCGCAGGTGCCCGGCGCGATTGCACGGCACTTGAAACTGCCGGTGCGCCAGACGAACGTGGTGCTCGAAGGCGGCAGTATCGACGTCAATGGAGCGGGGCTGCTGCTGACCACCGAAGAGTGCCTGCTTAGCCCAGTGCAGGCGCGCAATCCCGGGATGCCGCGCGACGAAATCGAATCGTACCTGGGCCGGCTTCTCGGCGCGACTCGCGTGATCTGGCTGCGCAACGGCATCGCGGGCGATGATACGCATGGGCACGTGGACGATATCGCGCGCTTCGTAGCGAAGGATACAGTGGTGGCCGCGTGGGAGAGCAATCGCGACGAAGCCAATTACGAACCGCTTCTGGAAAACGAACAATTGCTGCGCGCGGCGGGGCTGGAAGTTTTCCGCCTGCCCATGCCCGAGCCGCTGTATTTCGCGGGGCAGCGCCTGCCGGCGAGCTACGCGAATTTCTACATCGCTAACGGGCTGGTGCTCGTGCCGACATTTAACGATCCCCATGACCGTGTGGCGCTTTCGGTCCTCGCCAAAGCATTCCCGGATCGCGAAGTCACCGGTATCAACTGCACGGAGCTGATCTGGGGCCTCGGCGCATTGCACTGCATGACGCAGCAGCAGCCGGCTTCTAAAGCGCTCCCTCTTCAATAGCCAGGGCGAGATCGTTCAGAAAGAGGGCGGCTTGCGCGCCATCCACCACGCGATGATCGCTTGAGAGAGTGAGCGTCATCATCGGCCGAATGCCCGGCTGCCCATCGACGGGAACCACGCGATCCTTGATGCGGCCCACGGCAAGGATAGCGGCCTGCATGGGTGTGATGATGGCGCTGAACGCGTCCACGCCGTACATACCCAGGTTGCTGATGGTGAACGTGCCGCCGGTAACATCCTGGGGCCGCAGTTTTCCGCTGCGGGCGCGTTCGGCGAGTTCGCGGCGCGCGGCGGCGATTTCCGCCAGTGATAGCGAGCCGGCATTGGGGATCACCGCGGCCACCACGCCATCGTTCACCGCGACTGCCAGGCCAATATTCACGGCTGGATGCAACTCGATCGATTGACCCACCCAGTGCGCGTTTAGCTTGGGATACTTGGGCAGCGCGCGGGCCACCAGTGCGATGAGCAAATCAGTGTGGGTGATCTCGCGGCCCAGACGCTCGCGCGCGGCGGTGAGCGCGCCGGCATCCACTTCGCGAACGAGGAAGAAATGCGGCGCGGACTTCCAACTCTCTGTGGTGCGCTCGGCCATCAGGCGGGCCACGGCGCTGAGAGGAGTGATAGCAGGTTCGCGTGCAGGTGCTTTCGCGGCGGCTTCCACATCTTCACCGGTGATGGTTCCATCGGGGCCTGTGCCGCGAATTTTGCTGAGATCGACGCCCAGCTCTTTCGCCAGCCGTTTGGCCTTGGGGGAGACTTTCGCCGTGCCCCGAGCCGGCGACGGCGGAGCGAGCGTGGGCGCTTCCGAGACGGGCGCCACGCGGCGCGCAGTGGGAGTGTCCGTTTCCGCTGGAGGTTTTTCGCCGGGCGCAACGATCCAGGCGATAGTGCGGCCCACGGGAACATCTTCGCCGGCATGCGAACGCACCCCAGCCAGCACGCCATCCGCGGGCGCTTCCACTTCGAAGGTGATCTTATCGGTTTCGACTTCCACCAGCGGCTCGCCTTTGGTGATCGAATCGCCTTCGTTTTTAATCCAGGAGAGAATCTTGCCGGTTTCCTGCGCCAGCTCCAGAGCCGGCATCACGACGCTAAAGGCCATGGCTTATCTGCTTTGTTCGACCAGTTCCGGCAGCGGCGCAGGCTCGGCCTCGCGCACGGTGGGCAGCGGTCCGTTCACCGTGAAATACTGCGTGCCCGCGATCAGCAGTTTTTCAGCCGGAAAACGGGTAATCACCTCGTGGCCGGTTTCGGTGACCACGATTTCCTCTTCGATGCGGGCGGCGCTCCAGCCATCCTTCGAAGGCCAGAAAGTCTCCAGCGCGAACACCATGCCCGGTTTAATTTCGTGCGAGTGCTCGAGCGAAACCAGGCGGCTGATTACCGGCTTTTCCCAGATCGCGAGGCCGATGCCGTGGCCGAATTGCAAGGCGAAGGCCGCCTCTTCATTGGGAAAGCCGAATTCCTGCGCTTTGGGCCATACGGCGGCGATCTGTCCGGTAGTGCAGCCGGGCCGCACCAGCGAAATAGCCGCGTCCAGATATTCGCGGCAGCGCTTGTAAGCGTCAACCAGAGCATGCGACGCGTAGCCGATGGAGAAGCAGCGATAGTAACAGGTGCGGTAGCCCATGTAGGAGTGCAGAATGTCGTAATAGACCGGGTCGCCGGGACGCAGGACGCGATCGGAAAACAGGTGCGGGTGCGGATTGCAGCGCTCGCCGGAAATGGCGTTCACGCCTTCCACATATTCTGATCCCAAATCGTAAAGTACTTTACTTGCCAAGCCAACTGCTTCGTTTTCGCTGAAGCCGGGCTTCATGGCGCGGTAGAGTTCTTCGTAGGCGGCATCCACCATCATGGCGGAGGTGTTGAGCAGCGCGATTTCGTCCTGCGATTTGATGACGCGGGCATCGCTCATAAGCTGCTGGCCATCGATCACCGTGATACCCTCGCGCTGCAGGGCGAAGAGGATGGGCGGCTCGACCACGTCAATGCCGAGAGGCTCTTTATCGAGGTCACGCATTTCCAGCTCGATTTTGACTTTGCGTGCGACATCTTCGGCGCGGCCCATTTCCGGGGACATCGCGCCACGCAACAGCGGAATGCCCGCGCGCGAGCGTTCCCCAAGCCAAGGGCAGTTGAGCTGATGATGCCGGGCGGCGGAGCCGAAATCCCACAAGATAGGCTCATCGCCCTGGGGCAGCAGGGTGAAACGGCTGATCTTGTCCTGCGCCCACGTGCCGATATGAGTGGCGGTCAGGTAGCGCACGTTGTTCATATCGAAGCACAGCAGAGCGCCCATTTCCGATCGGGCCAGCAGTGCTTTCGCGCGCGCGAGACGGTCGCGGCGCAGGCGGTCGAAATCGATCCGCTGCTCCCAATCGACCGCCATGGTTCCGTGAGTTTTCAGTGCCACTTGACGCCTCCTATGAATGGCCGCAGATGAACACAGATGAACACGGATAAGAATTTGGGGGGTTTAATCTGCGTTCATCTGTGTTCATCTGTGGCCGATTATGGTTTTAGTTTTTTCCCAATAGTACGCGGGCGGCTTCGAACACCGCCTTCTCTGTAGGCACGGTAGCGTCTTCGAGCGGCGGCGAGAACGGAATCGGTACGTGCATCGCGCCTATCCGCTTTACCGGCGCTTCCAGGTCGAAGAAGGCCCCTTCCGCGATTACCGAAGCCAGTTCCGCAGTCGCGCCGTACCGGCCATATCCTTCATCAACCACAATTACGCGAGATGTCTTCTTAGCCGATTCAATCAGCGTTTTCTCATCCAGCGGCCACAACGTTCGCGGGTCGATCACTTCTGCGCTAATGCCATACTCTTCGAGCATCGCCGCCGCGCCCAGCGCTACTTGCACCATGCTGCTGGTGGCCACGATGGTGACGTCGTCTCCCTCGCGCTTGATATCCGCCACTCCCAGCGGAATGGTGTACTCATCGGCGGGCACCGGGCCCTTCAGGCGGAACATCATTTTATCTTCGAAGAATACTACGGGGTTCTCGTCGCGGATGGCCGATTTCATGAGGCCCTTGGCATCGTAAGGCGTGGAGGGCAGCACGACTTTGAGGCCCGGTATATGACAGAACCACGCATGCAGCGATTGCGAATGCTGAGCCGCCGAGCGGCGGGTTGCGCCCAAAGTGGTCCGCATGACCATGGGCACTTTCCACTTTCCGCCGGACATGTAGTGTACCTTGGCCGCCTGGTTGACCATCTGGTCCATCGTCAACCCGATGAAATCACCGAACATGATGTCCACCACGGGACGCATGCCGGTCATCGCCGCGCCCACGGCGATGCCGGTGAAGCCGGCTTCGGAGATGGGTGTGTCGAGCACGCGCTCGGGGCCAAACTCATTCACCAGGCCGTTGAGGACTTTGAAGGCCGTGCCTGCTTCGGCGACATCCTCCCCAAGAACGAAGACGCGCGGGTCGCGGCGCATCTCTTCCGCGAGAGCCTCGCGCACGGCTTCGCCCATGGTGATTTCGCGCGTGGCAGTTAAGGTTTCAGGCATACACATCCTGGTCCACTTGATTCACCGGCGGATATGGCGCAGCGATAGCGAACGCTACCGCCTTTTCCATCTCCGACCGCACCTCCTCCTGGATCTCATCGAGGTTGGCGGCCGGAAAGCCTTGGCTTACGACCCACTCGCGAAGAACCTGGATGGGATCGCGCTCGCCTTTCCAGTTTTGCTCTTCCTGTTTGGAGCGATAATAGTCGCGGCTGACATCGCCCACGTGGTGGCCCAGAAACCGGTAGGTGTTCGCCATAAGAAAAGATGGGCCGGCCCCCTCACGAGCGCGGTCCACAAGCTGCTGCGCCATTGCGTACACGGCACGAACATCCTGCCCATCCACGCTCTCGGCGCGCAGTCCGAAGCCGGTGGCGCGCGTCAGGATATCGCCAGCAGTGGTATCGGAATAGTGCGTGTATTCGTTGTACAGATTGTTCTCGCAAAGATAAACCACGGGCAGCTTCCAAAGCGCGGCCATGTTCATGACCTCATAGAGCACGCCTTGCCCGAGCGCGCCTTCGCCAAAGAAGCACACGCACACGCGGCCGTTCCCCAAGCGTTTGGCGGCCAAGGCTGCTCCGGTAGCAATCCCGGCGCTGCCGGCGACGATGGCGTTCGCGCCCAGATTGCCCGTGGCAGGGTCGGCAATGTGCATGGAGCCGCCCTTGCCCTTACAGTAGCCGGCCTCCTTACCGAGCAGCTCGGCAAACATGCGGTCGAGCGCTGCCCCTTTGGCTACGCAGTGGCCGTGTCCCCGATGGGTGCTGGTGATGTAATCATCGGGCCGCAGGGCCTCGCACACACCTACGGCCACTGCCTCCTCACCGATGTAGAGGTGAGCCAGGCCGGGCATGAGCGCACGGGTATAGAGGTCGTTCACATGTTCTTCAAAGCGGCGAATCATCACCATGCGGCGATACATGCGCAGCGAGCGTTCGCTTTCCGCGGCGGCATCGGTTTGGGTGGGGAAAGTGGCGGTGCTCATTTCAATACTCCTGACATGCGGGCCAGCACTTCGAACATAATGGCGAAATCCTGTTTTTCGAGCCCCATGGCCCTCGCAGCGTTAAGGTATTCGTTGCAGGTGGAAGTCGTCGGCAAGGGCACTTTCAGTTGGCGTCCCAATTCCAGGGCCAGCAGCAGATCTTTCTGCATCATGTTGCAATCAAACCACGCCTCATCGGGCATTTTCAGGACGAAGGGCCCGCGGTATTGCACCATGGGCGACGCGATGGCACTGTGGGTCAACACCTCGACGGCAGTCTCGCGCGCAATGCCGCCCTTTTCGGCTAACAGCACGCCTTCGCAGAAGGCCAGCATCTGCGAGGTCAAGCTGAGATTCGTGGCAATCTTCATGACTAACGCCAGGCCGTTTGCGCCAACGTATGTAGCTTTGACGCCGATATCGAGGAAAAGCGGCTTCACCTTATCGAACGATTCGCGGCGTCCCGCGGCCATGAAGGAAAGCTTCCCCTGTTCGAGTGTAATCACACTGCCGGAGACGGGCGCATCCATCATGTCAGCGCCTTTCTGCCGGACTTTGTCGGCCAAAGCTTTGCTGAGCTCCGGGCTGACGGTGCTGATATCGACCCAGAGTTTGCCCGCGCCCAGTCCAGCGATCACGCCATTCGGACCCTCGGCGATCTTTTCGAGCGCGGCCGAATTGGTCACCATGGAGAAGGTAAACTCGGCGGATTCGGCGGCGGCGCGCGGCGAATCGGCGAAGCGCATGCCTTTATCGATCAGCCACTGCGCTTTCGAGCGCGTGCGATTGTATCCGGTAACGTGGTGCCCCTTTTCGAGCAGGCGCGCGGCCATGCGCCCGCCCATCGTGCCTAGTCCGACAAACGCAAGATTGGCCATGCTATTCGACCCAGACCGTTTTGATATTGGTGAACTCGTGGATACCATGCACCCCGAGTTCGCGCCCGTGTCCGGACCATTTTACGCCCCCGAAGGGCAGGCGAGGATCGGAGACCACCATCTTATTGATGAAAACCATTCCGGCTTCGAGTTCGTTGACGAAGCGTTCGCGTTCGGCCGGGTCGTTGGTCCAGGCGCTCGCGCCTAGCCCGAATCGCGTATCGTTGGCAATGGCGATGGCCTGATCGATATCTTTCGCCCGAAAGACGCACGCTACGGGGCCAAACAGCTCTTCCTGGTAGGCGGGCGAATCTTTTGGAATATTGGTTAACACCGTAGGCGCATAAAAGGCTCCGGGCCGGTCGAGCCGATGGCCGCCCGTCAGAACGTGCGCGCCCGCTTTGACACTCGCATCCACGGCTTGCTCGAGGTCTTGAACGGCGCCATCGGAGGATAAAGGTCCCAGTTCCGTCCTGAGGTCCATGGGATCGCCGATCGTCACCGACTGCATTTTGGCAGCGAAGCAGCGTTCAAACTCGTCGGCCACCGGCTCGGCAACGATGAAACGTTTGGCGGCGATGCACGACTGGCCATTGTTGACCAAACGGGCTTTCACGGCCCAATTGACAGCCTCTTCGAGCTTGGCGCTGGGCATCACCACGAAGGGATCGCTGCCGCCCAATTCGAGAACCACTTTCTTAATGCGGCGGGCGGCGGAAACACCCACTTCCACGCCTGCGCCCTCGCTGCCTGTAAGCGTCGCGGCAGCCACGCGCGGATCGGCCAGCACGGCCTCCACCTGGCGGGAACTAATGAGCAGCGTCTGAAAAGCGCCTGTAGGGAACCCCGCGCGATTCAGGATCTCTTCGATTTTGAGCGCGCACTGCGGAACATTCGAAGCATGTTTGAGCAGCCCGACATTGCCCGCCATCAGGCTGGGCGCGATGAAGCGGAAAACCTGCCAGAAGGGGAAATTCCACGGCATTACGGCCAGCACCACTCCCAGCGGCTGATAGTGCACATAGCTGCGCCGGGCACCGGTTTCGACAACTTCGTCGGCCAGGAACCGCTCGGCGTTTTCCGCGTAGTAGCGGCACGCCCACGCGCACTTGGCGGCCTCATCCACTGCGGACCGAAAGGTTTTGCCCATTTCGGTGGTCATCAGCCGGCCGAGATCCTCTTTTTCGGTCTCCAGGATTTCGGCGGCCTTCCGCATCATGGTGGAGCGTTCAGCGAAAGGCAGGCTGCGAAACGCGGGAAACGCCTCGGCGGCCAGCGCGAGTTTGGCCTCAATTTTGGCATCGGACAGCGCTTCGAAGGTCCGCAGCACTTCGCCGGTAGCGGGATTGATCGTGGCAATGGCCATAGGTTCTGCCCCCGGAGGAAACGATCAGTCTATCAGTAACTGCGCCCTGCGAACGGGACGAGTCCTCACGATAGGTGCGCCACGCCGGCAAAAGCGCCAACCAATTTGCGCTTCCCATCGAGGCGCGCGTACACTTGCGGAATGCGGCGATGGCTCACACTCCTGCTGCTCAGCGCGGGCCTGGTAATCGCTTACGTAGACCGCACCAATCTCTCGGTCGCCCTGGCGGCGAGTGCGTTTCGCAGCTTCTTTCATCTGACCGATGCCCAAAGAGGCGTCATCAATTCGGCGTTCTTCTGGAGCTACACGCTGCTGCAGATTCCGGCTGGGTTGCTGGTCGATCGTTGGGGAGTGAAGCGGCCAGTAATCCTGGGACTGTTTCTCTGGTGCATCGCCAGCGCGGCCACAGGCAGCGCCGCGGCGCTATGGCAATTGATTGCCTTGCGGCTGCTGCTAGGGGTGGGCGAATCCGTTATCTTCCCCGCGGGTCTCAGTTGGATACACCGCAATATCGAAGAACGCGGCCGCGGCCTCGCCGCGGGAATCTTTGTGAGCGCTACCAAATGGGGACCCGCCATCGGCGCGCCTTTGGCGGCACAGTTCATTAGCCGCTTCGGCTGGCGGACCATGTTTCGCGCCCTTGGCATTGGCGGTCTGGCCTGGCTTGTGCCGTGGGCGCTGTGGGCGAGTGACGGCAAGCGACCAGTCCGCACCCTAAAATCGCACGCCTCCGGCGCGGGATTTGCAAGCGTGCCAGCTCTGCTCCGGTCGCGGATTGTTTGGGGCACCATGATCGGAACGTTCTGCTACAACTATTTCCTCTTCTTTTCCATTACCTGGCTGCCTGCCTATTTCGTGGAGCGCCGTCACCTGTCACTCGACTCTATGGGGTTCTACACCATGTTCAGTTTTGCGGGTACCGCGATCGTGGCCATTCTGGCGGGCGCCGCAGCGGACTGGCTCATCCGGCATGGCGCTGATGCCGCTGCCACGCGCCGCTGGTTCACCATTGCCGGATTGCTGGGCGCTTCGACCGAGGTGTTGGGCGCTCTGGCGCAATCCGATAAGCGAGCCATATTTTTCGCGATGTTTTCCATGGCCGGACTGGGGCTGGCAACGGCCAACTATTGGGCGCTTACCCAGACCCTCCTACCAGCGGCGGCTGCCGGCCGTATCGCGGGCGTACAGAATACCGCGCTGAACCTCGCCGGCATCGTGGCGCCGATTCTGACCGGATGGCTGAAGCAGGTGACCGGCAGCTACACCGTTCCCATGCAAACCATCGGAGTTTTTCTGCTCATTGGCGTATCGGCGTACTTGCTATTAGTGCGCGCTCAGCCGGCGCCTCTCGGAGCAATGGAGGAAGCGATAGGAGAATCATAAGAATCGCACCCGCGGCTCCCGGTGCACTACAATACCCTCCGAGGACACTAAATGAGACGCCCGATCTTGCTTACTGCAGCGTTTACCTTTTTCGCGGGCTCCGTATGGGCGCAGCTTGCGCAGCCGCCGGCCGGAGTATCAGAGGGAGCCGTAAAGGACCTCATGAACCTGTGCCCGGCTAATCCCGAACTGGGCAAACTGGACGCCTCGCCTATCTGGTCGGGCTGGGGTGGGGCGAACAATGCCCGCTATCAAACCAAAGCTGCTGCGGGCCTCACACCAACCGATGTGCCCAAGCTGCAACTCAAGTGGGCATTCGGACTTCCCGGCGGCCAGAGCATGTATTCGCAACCGTCTGTGGCATTCGGCAGAGTGTTCGTGGGGAATGACAACGGCGTGGTGTATTCGCTCGATGCCAAGACGGGCTGCGTTTACTGGGCCTACCAGGCCGATATGTTTGGCCGGTTCGCTCCCATCGCCGCACCGATCTCGGGCTACCGCGGCGCCCGGTACGCCATCTTCTTTGTCACCCGCTCCACCACCGCCTACGCGCTCGACGCGCATGATGGCAAACTGCTCTGGAAAACGCAGGTCCGGACCGGACTCAATAATTTGAGCGCCACGGCGGCTTATTATGACGGACGGCTTTATGTCCCGATGTCCGGTACAGAAACGCTGGTGGGCGCGGATCTCAAGTATGAGTGCTGCCGGTCGCGCGGAGCGGTGGCCGCGCTCGATGCCAATACGGGCAAGGTGCTGTGGCGCACCGAAACCATTGCAGAGCCTCTCCGCCAGCTCGGCGAAAACGCCAATGGCACCGAACGGTGGGGACCGGCGGGCGCTTCGGTCTGGAATACGCCCACCGTCGATGCCAAGCGACGATTGATCTACGTAGGCACGGGCAACAACTTCGGACGGGTTGCGGCAGCGACCAGCGATTCCATACTGGCCCTTCGCATGGAAGACGGCAAGATGATGTGGCATCACCAGGAGTTCGAGGGCGATACATTTATGGCCCGCTGCAAGGCCACCAACGGCGCAGACTCCAATTGCCCCGAGAAGCTGGGTCCGGACTACGACTTCGGCGGTTCCTCTGCAATTCTCGAAACCGTCAACGGCAAGGACATCCTGTTGGCCGCGGGAAAGGGTGGCGTGGCGGTGGCGCTCGATCCCGATCATCAAGGCGAGCTTCTGTGGCGGACCCAATTGTGGGAAACGCAAGCGCCATCGGCCTCCGGTTTAGTCGTGTGGGGCGGGGCGGCCGATGGCTCGCACGTGTACTATCCGTTGCAGCAGCCGGGCGGTGGATTGAAAGCGCTCGACATCCGAACTGGCAAGGTGGATTGGAATGCGACGATTGATGCTGACCGGCGTGGACAGGCAGGTCCGGCCAGTGCGATCCCGGGAGTCATCTTCACCGGCGGATGGGATGGAATTCTGCGCGCGGTGGATGCCGGCGGAAAGGTGATCTGGTCGTTTAACGCGGTGCGGGATTTCGATACGGTCAACCACGTAGCCGCTAAGGGAGGATCGTTCGGCTGTGCCGGTGCGGTGATCGTTAATGGCATGGTCTTCGCCACGTCTGGGTACCCCGGCACATTACGTGGCACACCGGGCAATGTCCTGCTTGCATTCGGAGTGGAATGATCGGGCTGTGCGGAAAGTGCCAGAATCTCGGTGGATCTTCTCACATTCCGCGCGGCCTTGACGAAGCGCTCTATCGCCCGCCCCTTCATCATGAAATCAGGGGGTGGAAATGCAGGATTATACGGCCATCAAAGATGTCATAGGTATTTGCCGCGACGCCGAGCAAGGTTACCGGGGGGCGGCCAATGCCGTGAAATCGCCGCTGCTCAAAGGCTTGTTCGAGGAATACTCCATACAGCGCGGCGAATTCGCTAACCAGCTTCGCCAAGCCGCCCGGAGTATGGGGATGGAGGTGCCTGACACCTCCGGAATCGGTGGAGTTTTGTACGCCGGATGGATGGAGTTAAAAGGCGCGCTGAGCAGAAATGACGAGCATCAGATACTGGTCGAGACCGAGCGCGGTGAGGATTTCTCGGTGCGAGCGTATCGCCAGGCGCTCGCGCTGAATCTCTCTGAGGAGGTCCGAACGATTGTGCAGGATCAATTTGCCGAGATTCAGAGGGCTCATGACCAGATTCGGGCGCTACGCGATACTACCGGGAAAGGTCAGGCGCCGGAAGAGACCCAGACAGATAGGATGAAAGGAGTGTAGCTCTTCGCCCGGCGGCTTCCGTTCGATAGCGTTGTAGAATGAGGGGGATGAGCGACGAGCCACGTCCTGAGCGGGAAGAGGAAGCCTTTGAGATGCCGTTGCCGCCTGCGTCTTTCGAGTTCCTGGTGATGTCATTCCGGGCACAGGCGGAAATGCAATTGGGATTGATGCACTTCGGGGAAGAGGAAAAGCCCAAGCCGGAACTCAAGCTGGCCCGGCATACCATTGACTTGCTGGGCGTCCTGCTCGAGAAAACCAAGGGCAACCTGTCACTCGAAGAGCAGCGGATGCTGGAGAATTCTCTTACCGAACTGCGGTTCCGTTATGTACAGATTTCCGAGGAAACTGCGCAAGCCTCCGCGCCGAAGTCGTGAATGGCCGCAACCTCATCCATACCGGCGCGAACGCCTGGATTCAAAATTACCGTGCTGGGTTCGGGGACAAGCGTAGGTGTGCCCACCGTGGGGTGCCACTGCGCGGTATGCAACTCTACAGATCCCCGCGATAAACGCCTTCGCCCCTCGATCCTGGTGAGCTACGGAGGCCGCAATGTTCTCATCGACACGACGCCCGATTTTCGAACACAAGCGCTGCGGATCAACCTGGAACGCCTGGACGCCGTAATTTTCACACACTCCCATGCCGACCACATCATGGGCCTCGATGACGTGCGGCCCTATAATTTCCGGCAAAAGGGGCAGATTCCTATTTATGCATCCGCGGACACGATGGCCGCGATTCGCCGCTCGTTTCTGTACATTTTTGACGAAACCAAGAAGGAATCGAATGTTCCGCAACTGGCGACGAACGTAATCAACGGAGCGGGCTTCGATCTGTTTGGCCTGGAGTTTCTCCCCATTCCGGTGTTGCACGGCAGCGCATCCATTTACGGTTTCCGTTTCGGTGGGGCGGCCTATTTGACCGACCACAGCGCAATTCCGGAGGCGTCCATGGACCGCTTGCAAGGGTTGGACGTGCTGTTTCTCGATGCCTTGCGCCACAAGCCCCATCCCACGCACTCTACTGTAGAAAGCTCCGTGAAAACGGTGGAGAAACTGGCGCCGCGCCGCGCGTTTTTCACCCACATCTCCCACGATCTGGCGCACGAGCGGACGGAGAGCCTGTTGCCGCCCAATGTGCGCCTGGCGTTTGACGGGCTGGAACTGGTGGTGGAAGGCTCCGAAGCCGCATGAGAGTCTATCGCAGCCTCGCCGAAGTGCCCGCCGATTTCGGTCCATCGGTACTGACCATCGGCAATTTCGATGGTGTCCACTTCGGCCATCGAAGAATTCTGAAGCGCGCGGCCGCCTTGGCCAGAGAGCGCGCGTGGAAGGCGTCCGCGTTGACGTTCGATCCCCATCCGACCCGCATCGTGGCTCCCGAACGGAGTCCGAAGCTGTTGACTTCTCCTGAGCGGCGCGCCGAGTTGATGGCGGAAGAGGGAATCGAACAGGTATTGATCCTGCCGTTCACGCGCGAGTTGGCCGAATCGAGCCCGGAGGACTTTGTCCGCCAGATAGTTGTCGAAACGCTCGGCGCGCGCGCCGTGCTGGTGGGCGAAAATTTCCGCTTCGGCCGGCGGCAGGCCGGTACGGCGAGCCTGCTGCAGGAACTGGGCCGCCAATTTGGTTTTGCGACAGAAATCATTCCGACCGCAGCCTGCCGCGGGCGGACCATCAGCAGTAGCTTGATCCGCCGGGAAATCGAAGGAGGCCGCGTGGCGCTGGCGCGCCGTTTCCTCCAACACGCGTACGGGCTGGAGGGCGAGGTGGTGAAAGGCCATGGTATCGGCGCGCGCCAAACCGTGCCCACATTGAACCTGGCCACCAGCGCGGATGTAATTCCCGCACGCGGTGTCTACCTCACCAAGACATACGATCTCGAAGGCGTCCGCCACTGGAACTCCATTACCAATGCCGGTTACCGGCCGACATTTGGCGCGAGCCCCGAGTTGTCGATCGAAACGTTTTTGTTGGACCCGCTCGTAGGGGAGCCGCCGCGCCGTATCCGCGTGGAATTTCTCTGCCGTGTGCGCGAAGAACGTCAATTCGAAACGCCGGAGGCATTGAAAGCGCAAATCCTCAAGGATGTCCGTGTCGCGCGGAACTACTTCCGCCGCGTGAAACTCAGGCTCGCGCGGCTTGCGCCAGCCTAGCGCGCACCGCCGCCGTGAACAACGCTCTCATGCCGCTTGCACATTTTCTGCTAAGCGGCTTCTCCATTGTTCTGATCGACCTGGTCCTGGCCGGCGACAACGCCCTGGTGATCGCCTTGGCCGTGCGTTCTCTGCCTCCTCAGCAGCGCCGACTGGGCATCGTGTGCGGAGCAGGACTGGCGGTGGTTCTGCGCATTGCGTTAACGGTGTTTGCGGCACGCCTCTTGACGCTGCCGTTTCTCAAACTTGCGGGTGGCTTACTGGTGCTCTGGATTGCGTTCAAGGTGCTGGTGGATGTGAGCGAGAAGCAAGCGGGCGCCCCGGCTCCACGCCGCTTCTTCCAAGCGATCTGGCAAATCACGGCCGCCGATCTCACCATGTCGATTGATAACATTCTGGCGATTGCCGGCGCTTCGAATGGCAATTTCTGGTTGATCGTGTTCGGGCTGGGAGTCAGCATCCCGTTCGTGATTTTCTCGAGCAACCTGCTTTCAAAACTGATGGACCGGTACCCGATCCTGATTTATTTGGGAGTAGCGATTCTGGGTAAGGTGGCAGGAGACATGATCGTGGGTGATCCGTTCCTGAAGGAAAGGATGCGGCCATCACCGGCAGCGCACTACATTATAGATGCGGTGCTGATTGTGGCAGTCCTGGCGTTGGGAATGGCGGCCGGCCGCCGCAAGCGGCAAAACCTGGGGGCTGGGGGCTAGGGACTGGCGGGCGTTTTCCAGGAACGAACCCAAACGGGGCGAGACGTCCGGCTTATTGCTTCTCAAGGTATGCGACGGTTCCGGCGATCTCTTGTTTCAGGCTGGCTTGATCGGTTTGGTCTGCCAGATGTTGGAGCCAAAGAAGCGTTTGTGCCGGGGACCGCGACGATTCGGGAATCATTTCCGGATGTTGAAACGTAGCGCGGATAATCGAGAGCACATTGCGTGTCTCGCTTTCGCTGAGCGCATTGACACCGATAAGCTGCTGGATCAGTTCTCCGACTTCGTCTCCTAGTTTTCCATGCGATGACTGCAGGTTGATGTGTGTCGCTTCCGGATTCGGCGCAGGACCACTCATCAGGTATTCCAGGATTTGCATGTGATATTGGTCCGGCGTCATGGAATCCGGGCGGCCCGGAACTACTCTGCCATCGGGCGTACGAAACGGACTACCCGAATTCCAGGGACTTACAAAAGTTTGGGTCCCTTCGGAGGTTTCGCAACTCATGAAGGTGTTAGGCCCGCTTCCGCCCATGAGTGCGTGCCCGCCGGGCAGGCATGGTGCTTCCACTGAATACTGAAGGACGGGGTTGGCGATTTTGCCACCGACGGTCCAGACTTCCTTCCAATCGCCGAAGTCTCGCTTTTCGAACTGCCCGGTGGTGGACCAGCGGCCTGTGTTGCCGGTCGAGCCGATTATGGGTCCCCAATCCGTCCGGCCCTGCATGGTGGTTCTCACGCTAACAGGCTGGTTGGGCGAAGCGGTGATCAGAATTTCGAAGCGGTCGCCAATTTGAAAATCGCGGCTGAAGGGACGACTCACGTTGGCGAGCCGGACTAGCGGAACCTGAGCGGCTACGGGAAATGCTGTGAGAAACGGGATGAGCCACCCCATCCAGGTGGCCCATCCCACCTTGGCAAACACAATTACCCCTCCTGGGCTTAGTATGCCAGAGGCAACTCGGAGCTACGACTGAGTCGCGCTGTTCAAAGTGCTCGTAATGATCGACATCGGATCGAGCTGCTGATTGGTCTGCGAAGCCGACGTGTTGTTCCCGAAGAACATGGACATCAATTGGCTGAGCAGATCGGAGTTCGAAGAGCTTCCCGTCGCAGTAGAACTCGAAGTGCTGCTGCCACTGGTCGAGCTACTCGACGAGCTGGTCGAATCGGAAGACGAAGAGGCCATATGGTGATGATAGCCGTGGCCGCCACCGCCGATGGCTTGCGCCAAGTCCTGAATATTAGGAAGCGTGTTGTTCTGCGAAGCATTCTGGAAATCGGTAGCGAGCTGGTTGAGTTCGGATGCCTGGGAAGTGTCGCCATCCGCGCTAGCTGTTTGGGCAGCGCTCTGCAAATTGGTGGAAATCTGCGAGGTTACCTGTTGGTATTCGGTCGGGTTGGATTCCTGCATTTGTTGTAGCTGGCTCAAGATGCTGGCGAACGGCGAAAGCTGCGGGTTGCCGTCTTGCGGCAGCGTCAGCGATGATGGGTCGACGCTATTGGCGGTACTGCCGGCCGTCGTGCCGGACCCGGTAGACCCCGTGGTGCCGAGGATCGACTCGATGTAAGGACTAACGAGGCTCGAAAGAGAGTTCACGTTCATATCGCCCTTATCGGCATTTTCCGTGCCACCTGTAATCGATTGAAAACAGGGTGGCCCGTCCTTCGGAGCGCGGCAAGTTTCTGGCTCGATGGCAAAGTTCTGGCGCGCGGGTAATCGCGGACTCGAGGATACGCCAGCAATGTCTCCGGCTTCAATTCGGCCTTCTCTGCGGGCTGCGTCATGAACGACTTCGTCCACACCCAGCCGGTGTTCACAATCCGGAGGCGTGATTAGAATGGCGCTTCGACATCAATTCGTCCGGCGATTCCGCCGCTTGCCGAATCACGGACTTCAAGCGTAGAACCAACTCCTTACCCATCGCCAACTCCGCCGGGTCTCCTTTGTAGCCCGGCATTTTTGGGTCGATGAACTCCCGTCGGAACAACTGATCCGATATCAGAGTGACTAGAAGCAAGAGCTCTGATTGACTAACTTCGAACTTGATATTTTTCATAATCCTCGCCTCCGCATTCACCATTTCGACGGGCACGAGTAGAGCTGCGCGTCACGCAAGCTCCCCCTATGGCCGGCCATAGTCAGGGTGGCCTGCGTCCGGTTCACGCGTATCGTTAAAACATCTGCATCGTTTGCACTCAATCACCATGGTTTGCCAGCCGCCGGCCATCGACACGGGAAACGAGTTCAGCCAGAAACTGGCCGCAACATAGAGCCGGCGCATCAACGGAATCACTCACAAAGGAGATGGTGCGGCGCGGTCCTTCGGTTGGAGGTCAGCGGGCGCATCAATAAGGCAGCGTTCGGAATCGGGTTTGACGACCGTCAGGAGAATTTTACGTTCCATGCACCGCTCCAAAACGAAGTGACAGCCAGGGAGTCGACGAGATCCCTTTTGGTCAACTCGGCCACATCAGTCTAAGGATCCCAATCACGATCAATAGGGTGCACGTCGACGGCACGGCTGTGTCGTACGGACGGCATTTGTTACCTCAGATTCGAAAGTCGCGCCAAGGCGATTCCGGTTGGGTCTCGACCGGCACTCCGGGCCGGTGGCGGGATGGTTTGCGAGCACCGGTGCGTTGGGCGCCGGCGAGCGCTTTGGTTTCGGCGAACGCCTGCAGATCGGCGCCGGTCAGTTCGTGCCCGCCCTCCCAGCCTCGTTCCAGGTCGGCCGTCAATTTGTTTCCTGAAAGTATAGGACCTTCTTGAATGCCGACACTATGGTCGCGGAAGATTGAAATGTCCGCTGAGACCGAGACTTCCTGCGGCGGCCGTCCGTCAGCGCGAACATCGAACCGATACACGCGGGAGTTCTCTCTCTGGTCAAAGCCCAGATACCGGATCTGCACTAATCCCCCCTTTCGGGCGATCGAGGATCGCCTCAATCTGTGGTCGCTAGATCTGCCGCCGGGTCCATGCCGCAGCGTTTTCGGTTACTTCTACATCGCGATCTGATTTACTCGCGATTTCGGCGGCCTTGCGCGCCTGAACGTCGCGACCGTCGTGAGTGGACGGCTGCGGCATTGAAGGGTTGGTTACCAGCGCGGCTCGCGCCGTTGACGACCAAAACCGCCGGCGTTTCCGCGGCCGCCACCACCCTGGGGCTTGGGGCGAGCTTCATTGACGTTCAGCGCGCGGCCTTCAAAATCGGCACCGTTTAGACCGGCGATGGCCCTCTCGGCTTCCTGGGTGTCGCTCATTTCGACAAACGCAAAGCCGCGGGAACGGCCAGTATCGCGATCCGTCACCAGATTGACGCGATCAACTGTTCCATACTGCTCAAACATGGCACGCACGGACGAGTCGGTAGCGGCAAAATCCAGATTGCCTACGAAAATATTCTTCACTTCTTGCTCTTTTCTGTCTTTCAATTGTGCGGCAAGACGAGGCAGATCAGGACAGCCAAGCTCTGGCGGGACTTTTAAAAGGCACACCTACTATAGCACGAAATTCATCACTCCAAACCTCCAGCGAGGTGATTAATCACACCAAGCCTCACCCTCTCCAACGTTCGTCCCGCTATATCCGAAAGACTGGGGACGCTTATCTTCGCCGCGCCGAATCAGAACACTCCCTCAATCAACGCGGCGCTGCCATTGCCGATTACACACGGGCGGCGGTTGAACTGCATCCGAACGAGCCTTCTCTGTTCTTGCACGGCGACAGGCAGTTGCTACACGGTCCCAGAGGCGCGGGTTGGTACAATACCTCTCTTATGTCACTTGTCGTGGTTGGATCGGTTGCGTATGACGGCGTGGAGACGCCGCATGGAAAAGTGGACCGGATGCTGGGTGGCGCTGCCACCTATATTTCGCTGGCCGCGAGTTATTTCACACCGGTGAAAATCGTGGCCGTGGTGGGGGAAGATTTCGCGCGGGAGGACATGGAATTGCTCGCCTCGCGCAAGATCGATGTGAGCGGCATAGAGACCGTGGCCGGAGGAAAAACTTTCTTCTGGGCAGGCGTTTATTCGGCGGATATGAACGACCGCACCACCCTGCGCACGGACCTCAATGTATTCGCCAATTTCAATCCCAAGCTGCCGGAGTCTTACCGGTCGTCGCGGTATCTGCTGCTGGGGAACATTCAGCCGGCGCTGCAAAAGAGCGTGCGCCACCAGATGAACGGCGTCGAGTTCACCGGCGGCGACACCATGAATTACTGGATACAGGATTTTCGTGGCGAGCTGCTCGAAACTATTCGCGAATGGGATTTCCTGCTCATCAACGATAGCGAAGCCCGCATGCTTTCCGGCTGTCACAATCTGCGGCGCGCGGCCCAAAGCGTGCTCGAAATGGGGCCGAAGATCTTGGTGATCAAGCGCGGAGAATATGGCGCGGTGTTGTTCACGCGGGATTTTCACTTCATGGCGCCGGGATATCTGCTTGAAGACGTTTTCGATCCGACGGGGGCGGGCGATTGTTTCGCCGGCGGGTTCATGGGTTATCTCTCCGCATCGGGGGCGCGCTTGTCAGACGGCGGCTATGATGCCGCGCAATTGCGGAAAGCGGTGATTTACGGCTCGGTGATGGGAAGCTTTTGCTGCGAAAAATTCGGCGTGGATCGCTTCCGGACGCTTACCCGCGAGGAGATCGAGGCTCGCTACCAGGAATTCAAGAGCTGTACCGATTTCTAAGAAAGCAGTTTTGAAAAAGCAGTCTTTAAAAAAGCAAAAGGCGGTTTCTCTTTCGATCTGCCTTCTGCTCCTGGCGGCATGGAGCGCGGCGGCAACTTGGTGGTTTTACCAAAAGGGTGAGCTTTACAATTACGGCGATGCGGAAGCGCACCTGAACATAGCGCGGCGGGTGCTCGATTCGCAAACGCCGGGTTACGAGCAGATCGGGCGGATTTGGCTGCCGTTGCCTCATCTGTTGATGGCGCCCCTGGCGCGAAACGACTGGCTGTGGCGCAGCGGTCTGGCCGGTTCGCTGCCGGCGGGGGCCTGTTTTGTGCTCGCCGGCGTGTTTTTGTTTGCAGCCGCGCGGCGGATCTTCGATTCCACAGCGGCAGCGGCGGCCGCAGTGGCGCTGTTTGCCGCTAATCCCAATCTGCTGTATCTGCAGTCAACGGCCATGACTGAGCCGGTATTCGCGGCATGCCTGATGGCACTGCTATATTTCACGGTGCGGTTCCGCGAAACACAGGGCTGGTTTTCCGCGGCTGCCGCAGGTGTGGCCGCAAGCCTGGGCGCGCTGGCACGCTACGAAGGTTGGTTTGTCATTCCCTTTGCCGCTGCCTATTTTTTGTGGGCCGGGCGCAAATACCGGTTCGCGGCGGCGGCGGTTTTTTCCATTCTCGCGGTTACCGGACCGGCGCTTTGGCTGGCGCACAATTGGTGGCTGACGGGGGATGTGCTGGATTTCTATCGCGGGCCGAACTCGCCTATGGCAATACAAGGAGCGGCCCCGTATCCAGGGCACGGGAACTGGCGCGTGGCCTGGCTCTATTACAGAACCGCGGTGTCTCTCTGCGCGGGCCCGGCTCTGTTTTGGATGGGTGTGGCGGGCGTGGCGGCTGCGCTACTCCGGCGCGCTGTCTGGCCGGTAATTCTGCTTCTGCTGCCCGGTGTCTTTTATGTGTGGAGCATGCATTCGGCGGCCAGCCCCATTTTTGTTCCCACGCTCTGGCCCCATACCTACTACAACACGCGCTATGGGCTCGCCGTGCTGCCGCTATTAGCGTTCGCTGCGGGCGCGCTGGTAGCGCTAGCGCCGCTTCAACGCCAAAGCGTTTTCAAGCAAAGCTGGGCGGCGGGGCTGGTGGTGGCGGTGGGCGTGGCGCCTTGGATTTTCCACCCCGGCCGCGAAAATTGGATGACGCGGGAAGAGGCGTTTGTCAATTCCCAGGGCCGGCGCCAATGGACCGAGGAGGCGGCTGATTACCTGCGGCCGCGGTACGTTGCGGGATCGGGGATCATCACCTTTTTCGGCGACCTGACGGGGATTTTTCGGGCGATGGGCTTGCCGCTGCGAGAAACATTTACCGCCGATAATGGTTTGCCGTGGAAGGCTACGGTAAGACGCCCGGACCTGTTTCTGTGGCAGGAATGGGCGGTGGTCATGGGCGGCGACGAGGTGCAGAGTGCTATTAATCGCGCCGGCCGCTATGGAATCCGCTACCGCCTGGAGAAAATGATTATCGCGGGGAGAGATCCGGTGATCGAAATTTACCGGCGTATCGGAGGGCCGGAGGTTAGTGTAGGGCCTGAAGAAGTGGACGGCCCGGAACGCCGGCCAGAAGCCCGGCGGCAGGGCAGAAGCCCTGACCCCACTGGACGGCACGAATGAAAATACCTTTTACGAAGGCCCATGGCGCACGAAACGACTTTTTGCTCACGTGGTCGAAGGACGCGCCGGGGAGCGATTTAGCCGCGATAGCGCGCGCCATTTGCGATCGGCATACGGGGATCGGGGCGGATGGGTGGCTGATCGTGGGAACTGCGGGCGCTGAAGCCGAGGGAGAGATCCACCTTTATAATTCCGATGGCAGCATGGCTGAGATTTCGGGCAATGGCACGCGCTGCGCGGCCGCCTTCCTGATCCGGCACGGATGCGCGCCAGGGCTGGTGCGCATCCGCACCGGAGCGGGCGTCAAGACGCTCCGCTTGCTGCAGCGGCGCGAGTTGTGGTTTCAATTCGAGATGAACATGGGGCGGCCGGAAATCGTGGCCGAGCGCTTCCCCTTGCCGCTGGGGGAAGGCGTTCGCGATGTTACGCTGCTGCGCGTTGGCAATCCGCAGTGCGCGGTGCCGGTCGAAGATTTTGAATTTGACTGGCGGGGAATCGGGTCTCGGATCGCAGTCCATCCCCACTTTCCCGAGGGCACCAACGTTTCCTTTTTCCAAGCCGTGGACGGGCACTCGATCGAAGCGCGTTTCTACGAGCGTGGCGCTGGAGAAACCATGAGCTCTGGCACGGGATCGACGGGGGCTGCCGTGGCGGCGGTTCTCCGTGGCATGGTTGCTTCGCCAGTGCGTGTGCGCACGCCTGCAGGTCCGATCGATATTCGCCTGGACGGCGACGTATTTCTTACCGGACCCGCGGAAATCGTGGCCGAAGGCGAATTCTTCGTGTGAAAATAACTTCAAATGTCTGATGTTGCTCCAATCGACAGTCTGGCAACGGCCACGATTCTGCAAGAAAAGATTCGCGCGCGCCGCGCCCGCGTAGGAATCGTGGGGCTGGGCTATGTTGGTCTTCCCTTGGCGGTAGAATTTGCGCGCGCCGGCTTCCCGGTAACCGGCATTGATGTCAGCCGCGCCAAAACAGAGCAGGTAAACCAGGGCGATTCGTACGTGGGCGATGTGCCCTCGGAGGTGCTCCGGCCGCTGGCCGAAAGCGGGAAACTGCGCGCCACCACCGATTTTTCCGCGGTGCTGGACCTGGACACCATTAACATTTGTGTGCCCACGCCGCTGCGCAAGACGAAAGACCCCGACATGAGCTATATCGTGTCGGCGTGCCAGGAGATCGCCGCTCATTTACATCCTGGGCTGCTGGTGATCCTGGAGTCCACGACGTACCCCGGTACGACCGACGAATTGGTTCTGCCCATGCTTTCAAAATCCGGCCTGCAAGTGGGCCAGGATTTCTTCCTGTGTTTCTCGCCGGAGCGGGTGGACCCGGGTAATCCCAAATATCAGACGGCCAACATTCCCAAGGTAGTGGGCGGAGTGACTCCCGCGTGCACGGAAATGGGCCGCTTATTCTACGCGCAAGCGCTGGAGCGCGTGGTGCCGGTGAGCTCGACGCAAGTGGCCGAAATGGTGAAGTTGCTCGAAAACACGTTCCGCATGATCAACATCGGGCTGGCCAACGAGATCGCGCTGATGTGCGGCCGCATGGGAGTGAACGTGTGGGAAGTGATCGATGCCGCCGCTACCAAGCCCTTCGGGTTCATGCCGTTTTATCCAGGCCCCGGGCTGGGCGGCCACTGCATTCCCATCGATCCGTTCTATCTCTCCTGGAAGACCAAGCAGGCGGGGATTGAAGCGCGCTTCATCGAACTGGCCGGATACATCAACGGGCAGATGCCTCACTTCGTGCTCTCCAAAGTGCAAGACGCGTTGAACGAAGCGGCCAAACCGCTGAAGGGATCGCGGGTGCATGTGATGGGCGTAGCGTACAAGCGCAACATCGATGACGTGCGGGAATCACCGGCGCTCGATCTGTTGCTACTGCTCCGGCAACGGGGCGCGGTGGTGAGTTACAGCGATCCATACGTGCCAGTGCTCGCCTTAGACGGGATCGACTTGCAGGCACAAGCACCGGAGGATGGAGCGGCTGAGGCGGATTGCGTGGTCATCGTGACCGATCATGCCGTTTTCGATTACCACGCCCTGGTGAAGCACGCCAAGCTGATCGTGGATACACGGAACTCGTTGAAGGGCTTTACCTCGGAGAAGATTGTGCGGCTCTGAGAGCCGAGTGGATGCGTGGGAGTTGGCAGGTCGCCTGCCCCACTGACCCCGCTACAAGCCGCCGATTTGCCCGTGGCCCAGGATTTTCTGCGTTACACTCTTGTGATCCAAGGCGGTGTTGTGCCGCTGGGCGTACACGTAGTCTCCCACGAACCATCCCATGGCGCCGCCCGCATATGTAAGCCAGAAACTTCACCCAGAATTTGTCGTGGTATTCGTGCGCGAGATAGACGCCAAGGCCATGGTGAGGTACGAAACAAGGCCTGGTCCACTTATCGCAATTGATTCTCCACTTCGTGGAGCCAGTCGGGACGTTTGAGAACATCGCGCGGTTTGCTGCCGTCGGGCGGACCGATGATGCCATCGCGCTGCATCATATCGAGAATGCGCGCGGCGCGGCCGTAGCCCAAACGCAGGTGCCGCTGCAAAGTCGAAGTGGATGCTTTCCCCATCTGCACTACCAGGCGGACAGCGTCTTCGTACATCGGGTCCTGCTCTTCGCTCGCTGGCTCTTCCTCCGCGCCCGCTTCGTCTTCGCCCGGTGGCGCGATCAGGTACGACTGATCGTATTCGGGCTTGGCCTGTGCCTTCCAGTGATCCACCACACGATTGATTTCCGTTTCGGTAACAAATGCTCCGTGCACGCGGACGAGCCGCGAAGAGCCGGGCGGCAAAAAGAGCATGTCACCTTTACCCAGCAGATGTTCCGCGCCCATACCGTCCAGAATGGTCCGCGAATCGACACGCGTGGCCACACGGAAGCTGATGCGCGCGGGGAAGTTCGCCTTGATGAGGCCGGTGATGACATCCACGCTAGGACGCTGCGTGGCGAGCACCAGGTGCATGCCTACGGCGCGAGCCATCTGCGCGAGGCGGGTAACGGTCTCTTCCACGTTGCGGCCTTCCAGCATCATGAGGTCGGCCAGTTCATCGATCAGAATCAAGATGTAGGGCAGCGGCTTGAGATCTTCCTGCGTATCGTCTTCGGGGAAGAGATTGCGCGGCTGCTCCTGCATTTTGCGCACTTTCTTGTTGAATTGGTCGAGATTGCGAACGCCGTATTCGGCCAGCAGGCGCAACCGCCGCTCCATTTCGAGCACAGCGTTCCGCAGCGCGTTGGTGGCCTTTTTGGGGTCGATGATTACGGGCGTGAGCAGGTGGGGGATGCCTTCGTACATGCCCAACTCGACGCGCTTGGGGTCCACCATGATCATGCGCACATCGTCCGGCGTGGCCTTGTAGAGGATCGACATGATCATGGAGTTGATCATGACGCTTTTACCGGAACCGGTAGAGCCGGCAATCAGCAGGTGCGGCATGGAATCGAGCGCGGCCACGCGGATGCGGCCGTTGATGTCTTTTCCCAGCGGAATGGTGAGATGGGAGTTTGACTGGGAGAACTCTTCCGATTCGAGCATCTGGCGAAGGGCGATCAGCTCGCGGCGGGAATTGGGCACTTCGATGCCGACTGTCGGTTTGCCGGGGATGCGCTCGATCAGGATGGATTCCGCCTGCAGGCCGAGGCAGAGGTCCTCGGTGAGATTGGTGATGCGGCTGTACTTGATGCCGGCCTCGGGCTTGTATTCGAAAGTAGTGACCACGGGGCCGGGATTGATTTGCACCACATTGCCGAGGACATGGAACTCCTCGAATTTCGCTTTGATACGAACGGCGATGTCTTTGAGCTCCTGCTCATCGTAAGCGCTGCGGCCGGGCGGTTCGTTCAGCAAATCCGTGGCGGGCAGTTCCAAAGTGGAATTTTTGAGATCCGGTTCCGGCGCGGCAGGCGTGGAAACGGGCCAGGGAACAGGCGCCGGTGCGCGCACGGCCGCGGGCTCCGGCACTTCGAGGGGACAGATCGGAATCTCTTCGATGGCGCTGTATTCTTCGGGTGCGGAATCCGTTGCGGGCGTTTCGGCCACTTCGACAAATGGAGTGGGAGCGGCGGCCTCCGCTGTCTGCCGGCTTCGCGCAGAGGCAGCCTCCGCCCGTTTGCGTGCGCGTTCCTCGGCTTTTTCCGCAGCTCTTTGGGCGTAGGCCGCATGCAGATGATCGAGGCGTTCGCGCCACCAGGCCATGCGCCGCTCGAGCCACGCACGCGGCGCAGCGAACCAGCGGGCCAGCTTGTCGAGAGAGAACGAGGAAACCAGATAAATGGAAATCATCAGGCTGCTGATGATGGCGATGAAGGCGCCCGCGGCATTCAGGCTTTCCAGAAGATAGCGGCTCAGCGCATAACCGAATAAGCCGCCCACGCGAATGTTACCGCCAAACAGGCGCCACGGCAGAAACGAAAGCGCAGCGCCGAGGCTGAGAGCCAGCAGCCCGGCGCCCATGGCCTTGGCGAGGCCGGATTCCAATTGCTCCGAGCGAATCCATTTCCAAGCCAACAGGAAACTGAGCAGCGGGAAGAGGAACGCGGCCGCGCCGAACGCTTGAAAAAAGAGGTCAGAGAGGTACGAACCCGGGTAGCCGACCAGGTTCAGGGGGCGCGCATCGGACGCTGTATCAAACGACGGATCCTGGGTATGGAACGACACCAGACTCAACAGGATCACGAGGCCCAGCAACAGCAGCAGGAAACCAGTGAGTTCGTTCAGCCTCTTGTAGGGAGTCGGCGATAACAGCTTCATCACGCTGGCCGGCGGATGAAAGCCAGAACCACGACTATTATGCCAAAAATCACACGATAGTAGACGAAGGGCATGAGGCTGCTGCGACGCAAATAATGCAGGAACCAGTTGATGACCATCCAGCCGGTAACGCCGCTGACAGCGATTCCGATGAGAAACGAGTGATCGAGAAATCCGTGCAGGCCGCTCTGCTTGTAGGTGTCGTACAGGTCCTTGGCGGCCGCGCCGGCGATGATGGGGGTGGATAGCAGAAACGAGAAGCGGGCGGCGGCTTCGCGGCCCAATCCGCGGGCAAGCGCGGCGCTAATGGTGCTGCCGCTGCGGGAAACGCCCGGAATCACGGCAAAGGCCTGCGCAATCCCGACGGAGACCGCATCGGGAACATTCAGTGAAGCCAGGTGGCGCAGATGGCGGGCGCCGCGATCGGCCAGGCCCATGAGAACGCCGACCGCGATCAACATCGCTCCCATCAGGACGGGAGTGCGCCAGTTGTTCTCGGCGTACTTGTCCAGAAGCGCGCCCGCAATGGCCGCCGGAATCGTCCCGATGACCAGCAGCCACAGCAGCATGCGATTGAGCTTCAGGTCATCGTCACTGCCGGTATGCATACCGAAGCCTTGTCCGATGATTTGAATCCAGTCCGGCAGGAAATAAATCAGCACCGCCAGCAGGGTGCCGATGTGCAGGGAAATATCGAAATCCAGACTCTCCGCATTCCATCCGAGCAACCAGGAGGTGAGGTAGAGATGGGCGGTGCTGCTGACCGGCAGAAATTCAGTGAGGCCCTGGATGATGGCCAGAATGATGACGTGGGCGAGCGGCATAAAGAATCAGCGTGAGGGATGAGGAGCAGGGAAGTCAAGCGAGGCGAGTGGCGCGAGCCGCCCTCTATGTTCTACTATTTCATCTGGAGGAACGTACACTCATGGCAGCGACGCCATCTACCATGCTCGAGCTGGGCACCACCGCCCCGGATTTTGCCCTTCCCGATGTCGTGTCCGGCCGGACTATTCGACTAAACGCGTTTCAGGATAAGGACGTGCTTCTGGTGATGTTCATTTGTCATCATTGTCCGTTCGTGAAGCACGTAAAGAGCGAACTGGCGCAACTGGGCCGCGACTACTCCGGGAAGAGCGTCGGCATCGTGGCGATCAGTTCCAACGACCCCGCCGTTTCTTCCGACGATTCACCGGAAGGCTTGCGGCGCATGGCCGCCGAATGGGACTTGACGTTCCCCGTATGCTACGACGAGACGCAGTCCGTGGCCAAGAGCTACGAAGCCGCTTGCACGCCGGACTTTTACCTCTTCGATCGCAGCCGCCGGCTGGCATATCGGGGCCAGCTTGATGACAGCCGCCCGAGCAACCTGAAACCGGTAACCGGGGCCGACTTGCGGGCAGCCATCGAAGCGCTGCTGGCGGGCCGCGCGGTGAATGCGGAGCAGAGGCCAAGCCTGGGCTGCAACATCAAGTGGAAGCAAGGCAACGAGCCGGCCTATTATCCGGCAGCGGCCGCCGCTCACTAGGCGCCGCTCCTGAATGACGGGCCATTCAGCGGCCTCCCTCACATCGTGTTACCGGATGGCATCGACCTGGTGGAGCCGCGGTGGCCTGCAATCGCGGCCATGGTGGCGATCGTGGGCCTGCGCTTTGCTCTTCCGCCAGCGTTGAGCCTGGGACCCGATTGGATATCGGCCCCGGTAGTGGGCGGATTTCTGCTGGCGATCACGGTGCTGCATCGATCGGGCCGGATGCGCGCCAATCAGATCATGGGGTATGTAATGTTGGCGATTGTTACCGCCGACATGGTTACCTCTCTTACGCTGCTGATCATCCGGCTGCCCGCGCATCGCGAATCGCCGCGGGAATTGCTCGTCGCGGCAATGGGGCTGTGGACCAGCAACATTCTGTTGTTTGCCTGTTGGTATTGGCGCCTGGATGGCGGCGGCCCGAATGCGCGCGACCGGCGCAAGAGCCATGATTCGGGCGCATTCTTATTCCCGCAGATGGAGATCCACATACATAACTGGAAGCCGGGATTTGTGGACTACCTGTTTCTGGCCTTCAATACCAGCACGGCGTTTTCGCCCACGGATGTGCCGGTGCTATCGCGCTGGGCCAAGGTGATGATGATGGTGCAGTCGTCAATCTCGCTGGGCACCGTGGTAATTCTGGCGGCCCGGGCGGTAAATGTCCTTTAAATACGCTGCGCCTGCTATCTTTTGTCCTTTTCGGCCGATGCGACGATGGCATTGAGCGTGGGAATGTCTTTGAGTGGGGGCGCCGTGCTCTTGAACGTGCGAATGTACGCGTAAATGTCCTTCGCCTGCTTGTCGGAGAGAGAGGCCTGGCTGAAATTCGGCATCGATTGGGCGGGCGTCACCGGCGCAATGTTGGCACGGCCGCGAAGGAACGTAATAAACGTTTGCTCGGTACTCAGATTTCCCCAGCGTCCGACGAAGGCCCGCGCTCCGGTCTCGCCGTTGTAGCCGTGGCAGGCATAGCAGCCGTAAGAATAATAGAGACCTTTTCCCGCGGCTGCATTGCCGGTAACCGGGCTTGTAGGCTCGGGCTTGTTGCCGATGGCCCCACTGTCTCGTCCGCCGCCATTGCGGCCACCGCCTTGAGCATATAGAGCTACCGCAGGCGCCATTAAGGCCACGATCGCTACGCTCAATCCAAACCAAAAACCATTGTTCTTCATGCCGTCTTCCTTAACGTCTTCTTAGCGAGGCTGCGTGATCACGTCGATCATGTAGGGCTCGCCGCGTTTCACCGAAGCCAAGCCCCGCTTCAGTGCCGCGGAGAGTTTCGCGGGATCAGTAATGGGGCCTTCGCCGGCCATGCCGTAGCCGGCCGCCATCTTGGAGTAATCGAGGAACGGATCGCGCAGCGTCGTCCCGACGTATGCGTTCTGTCCCCCGCGGCCGCGAACTCCGGCCATATATTCCACGAACATAAATTCCTGGTGCCAGGCGCGGTTGTTGTGCATCACGGTGAGCATGGGCAGCTTGTGATGCACCGCGGTCCAGAGAACGCCCGGAGCATAGTTGAGGTCGCCATCAGTCTGTATGTTGATCACGATTCGATTGCGGGCCTTGGCTGCGAGCGCAGCGCCAACCGATGCGGGCGCGCCGTAACCCATGCCGCCGGCGCCCTGGCCTCCGAGATAGCTGTAAGGCTTATCGTGATCCCAAAGCTGCGCGTTGTGCCCGCCGGAGAAACCGCTGGGCGAGGAAAGGCACCAATCTTCGTTCATGATGAGCGGCCACAACTCCGCGTAAACGCGGGCGGTGCTGATCGGAGAGCCGTTCCATCCGGCCCGTTTGTTTTCGACGGCCTGTTCGATGGCGGCCACCCGAGCCTCGTGGTTGGCGTGCGTGTTTTTGGTGATGCGATCCTGGATGCGCGTTTTGTGGTCCCCGGTGAGTTGGCGGTTCACTTCTTCGATGATCAGCGGAAGGCTGGCCTCGGCATCGGCTTGTATGGGAGGAGCGCTGGGAGTGGCGGCGCCACGTCCATTACCACGGCCTCTGCCTCCCCTGCCGCCGCCGCTGATGCCGCCGAAGCCGATATCATCATGGTCACGCTCGGCAGCCACTTTTGCGAGCGTCGGACCGGTGATGGACGCTTGCGCGCCGCCCTCTTCGAGACCAAGCGTATAGTCGTAATGCGTGTCTGCCCCCGGCCCGCAAAGCGGATGCCGCTGCGGGAAGCTCATAGGGCCGTTCGTAGCAGCAGTGCTCGTGCACGCACCCACCAGTTCGGCCAGTTCGACCGCGCGCTTCACGCCTTCCGGCGTCCGCAAACGTCCCACGGCGATTCTCGGGTTTTGCGCTTCCACCAAGCCTTTGGCGATCTCTCGCGCCTGCGTCGCATCGATGGTCACAAACTGCGGCGGTTTGTAAGCGGGCACCTTGGCATTGGGGGCGTTTTCCTTTTGCAACTCGGAAGTCAGCACCACCAGGGTTGGTCCCATCGGCGGCGTAATGGCCTCATTGTAAGCGCGCTGAATGGCCACCAGGGCATCGTCAAGGGTTTCCGGTTGCGCGTCCCACTTCGTAAAACTCCGCACCATAGCTCCCATGTCGTGGGCGGTGTGTGCAGCAATGAACCCGGGATCATTGCCGGCGATCATCAGCACCGGCACGCGGTCATAATAAGCCTGGTAAATCGACATCGACCCGTGTTGAATGCCGATGGTGCCGTGCAGCAGGGCTAGCATCGGTTTGCCTTCGGCTTTGGCGTACCCGTGCGCCATGGTCACGGCCGATTCTTCATGCAGCGCGGTGATGAACTCCGGCATATGGTTCCGCGGATTGCCATAGTTAATGAAAGACTCCTGCAAGCCTTCAAAACTCGACCCCGGATTGGCGGCGACGTATTCAACTCCGAGTTCCTTTAGCGTCTGTACCATCAGGTCCGAGCCCGGCCGTGTGATCGTGCGCGTCACCGCAGGCGGCCGGATATTCCCGGATTCCCGTTCGATCTGTGCCTCCGTGGGAGCTGGCACGCCTGCTGGATTCGCGGTCGCGGCGGCGGTGCGCTGAGCCTGTGCCTCTTCTACAACGGGGGGCGTGGTTGCCAGCGCTGCTGCTCCGCCTGCTGTCTTCAAGAAGCTGCGGCGGCCGAAGGAAACTTTTGATGATTTCGCCATGGTCTCTTTTCTCCTGCCCGAATAATCATATCAACATGTGGAGCTGGTGGCGAAAGCCGCCCGACCGTCAGCCTATACTATACGGAGAGAGGTGACCATGCCTGATGAACCACGCCGCCGCTTATCGCGCCGTGCCGCGCTCGCTGCAGCAGCAGCCGCGATCCCCGTTGATTTCGCCACGAAACTGAAAGCCCAGGCGCAGAGCTCGGCGCCTGGCGCAGCCAAAGAGGCCGAGCCGGCATGGAAAAAGCTTTTTGGCCCGGGCTTCCGCAATGAGCGCATCAAAACCGCCGGCGCGGAAATCAACGCCGTGATCGGCGGCTCTGGCCCGCCCGTTCTCATGTTTCATGGCGCGCCGCAATCTCTCATCACCTGGCGGCTCATCGCGCCCGACTTGGCCAAAGAGTTCACTCTGGTGATGTGCGATCTGCGCGGCTACGGTGATTCCAGCAATCCGCCGGATGGTGACGACCACGCCAATTACTCCAAACGCCCCATGGCTCAGGACGGGGTGGATGTGATGCAGCACCTGGGCTACAGCAAGTTTCTAATGGTGGGCCACGATCGCGGAGGCCGTATAGGGCGGCGCATGGCGCTCGATCATCCCGACAAAGTGGAAAAGCTGGTGGTGATGGATATCGTGCCCGCGCACTACCTCTACAGCCACGTCACCCTGGATTTCGTGCGCGCGTATTTTCACTGGTTCAATTATCTACGCCCACCTCCCGGCCCCGAAAACGAGCTGAAGGCCCAGAATGACAGCGCTCTATTGCGCGCAAGGGATGACGTTCAGCGCGAATATCTGCGGACGTCTGCCACCATGCAGAACATTCACTCGATGTGCGAGGACTACCGCGCTTCGGCTTCTATCGATCTGAAAAACGATGAGGCCGATGTGCGAGCCGGCAAGAAAATCCAGTGCCCGCTGCTGACTTTATGGGCGGCCAACGGCGCGATGGGCCGGCTCTACGACGTGCTCGCCATCTGGAAAGAGGAAGGCGTCAACGTCAGCGGCAAGGGCTTGCCGGGAAACCACTCTTTGCAGGAGAGCGCCCCCAAGGAGACGCTCGAAGAGATCCAGAAATTCCTAAGGGCCTAAGCGGCGCCGAGCCGGTTCAGCGCCACGCGGGGCGCCGGAACCGCCTTACCATCCAAACCAGCGCCGCCAAACCGATCGCCAGCGGCCATCGCCCGGAGGGTTCCGGTACTGTCGAAACACCTATCGAGCCATTAGCGAACGTCACTGGGAACAAGTTCCCGAACTGGTCCGAGACGCTGGTGAAAGCGGTGTTCGCGTTGAAATTGACTGGCGCGACTTGAGAAGGCACTCCCGGCGCCACATCGAAGGAGATCAGGCCCAATCCGAAGCTCTGGCCCGGATTGACAACCGTAAACGAATTTGGAATGGCAGCTACATCCGCAGCGTCCAACGTCTGACCTGGGGCACTAAAACTAATCACCGGCCCGAACAGCGAGTTCCCCGCGAATATATATGGAAAGAGGGTCGTTCCCGTAGTCGCTTGTTCAAAGGTCAATACGCTATCGGGCGTATTGATCTCGAAGCTGAACGCTTCCACGTCCACCGCCGATGCTCCAGTGTTAGTCAGGTAAATGTTGAACGCGTCATTCACCGAGCCGGCCGGTGCGGCCACCGTTTGCGCCGTCAGCAGCAGGTCCGCGTTTGCTAACGGCGCGCCTCCGAAACACACCGTCAATGCACCTAACAGGAACCAATTCCACTCGTGCTTCTGCATTGTTGATTTCCTCCGATCAGTTAACTGCAATTCCCTCCACCTTAAGGCAGTGACGTCCCTATTCTGGTACGCACTATCCCTACATCCACCGTATTCACCACGCCGTCGCCGTTGATATCGGCAAATATGTTGTACGGCGCCGCAATGGCGTTATTTACCCCCGTCAAATCCGCGGCGTTTACCACACCGTCGTCATTGAAATCGCCGAAAAGAACCTTGATGTTCTGGCTAAACCCGGCGCCGCCCGAGAGAGGATTGCCGGCAGCGTCCTTGATGGCATTAGCGCCGCTCCCCGCCAGAGTGGTTACGAAGTTCCCCAGCGCGAGCGGGTTAATGGTCCAAGTCAGAGTGTTGGTTCCGACTCCACTTACGCTCGTGGCCGTGACGCCAGCCAGACTGGCGATAGTGGCCGTCGCAATGCTCTGGGAGAACACCACGGTAACGCCGGTAATCTCCCACGGCAGCCGGTTGCGGGTTGAAGTGGCGAGATTGAAGCGTTGCGAGCCGAAGTTCACGGAGTAAGAGACCACCGTGGGCGCTGTCGTGTTGATCACGATGCTCTTGTTGACGCTGAGCGATCCCGCAGCGCCGGGCGCCGGCAGCGTCAGGTTAGCGGGCGTGTTGCTCGAATCCGTGATCGTGCCGCCGTTGAGTGTAAGTGCGCTAGTAGAGGTTACATCGAGAGCCGGGCTATTCTGTCCGGCCGCCACCGTATAGGTGAAGGTCAGGGTCGCGGTGCCCGAACCTGAGGCGTACGCCGCCGTACCGCCTGAGTTGAGCGCGACGAGCGGAGTGCCAGTGACATTGACCGCGTGGCTGAAGGTGATCAGAATCGGGATGACCGCTCCTACGGTGTAGCTGCCATTCGCCACACTGGATGTGACGTTGGTGATGGTCGCTGCGCTACCGACATTTCGCAACGAGAAGTTCGCGGTGAGGGAGTTGATGCTGGCAACTACGTTATAAGGTCCGCCCGCGATCCCGTTGGCAGTGATGGCCGTCGAAGTAGCCACGCCGTTAGCGTTCGTCACCGCGGTATTGATTCCTCCCGCGAATGTCACGCTGGCGCCGGTTTGCGCCGGAGCGGTAAACGTTACAGTGACGTTCGGCACGGGATTGCTGCCTGCGTCCAAAACCGTTGCCACCAGGGGATTCGCAAACAGCGTGTTGACATTCGCGCTTTGGCCGCTGCCACTGGTCGGCGTGATACTGGCGGGCGCGCCAACTGTATTCGTCAAACTGAAACTGGTAGTGGCGCTCCCGGCGGTAACTCCCACCGAGTAACTGCCCACCTTATTGTTAGCCGTGAACGTACCCGGATTGGCCACGCCAGCGCCATTGGTGGCTACGGAAGTAGTTGCGGTACCCAAGAAGCTGAACACCCCGCTCTGCCCATTGGCGCCGGTGGTAGCCGTAAAAACTACTGGTGAATAATTGGGAATGGCTACGCCACCCCCGTCTTTCACCGTTACCGCGAGGCTGCCAAACGCCGTATTGATGGTTGCCGACTGCGTCTGGTTCCCATTGATCGAGATTGTGGCAGGCACCTGCACCACGGTCACGGTATCGGTGTTAGACATCACTGCTGTGCCAGAACTGGTATGAACCAGGTCACCTCCGCCCCAGGCGCTGGCGGTGTTGGAAACCGAAATCGGAGAGTTGGCCGGTACATTTACTATCAACTGCAACGTGTTATATGCATTGCCGCCCGCCACCTGCTCGGTCGAAATGCAACTGACCGTGACAGGGTTCGTTATGGTGCTGCCGCAGGTCCAAACATTACCGGCCGAAGAGTAGGTATTCAGCGTGTAGCCGCTGGGCAACGTATCCGAGAGATTCGCGGTGCCCGAAGTGGTTCCATTCGCGGCTTCGTCGCTTACTGTGATAGTCCACTGGGCGGTCTGACCCTGCGTAAAGGTCCCGGTATGACTCTTACTAATTGTCAATACGGGTGCGGTAGTGATTGTGATCGTATCACTCGCCTGGTTTGGAGTGATGCCTGCTCCGTGGACATTGACACTATTGGTCACTGTGGAAGGGGCCGCAGTAGAAACGTTTATGTTGAGCGTCAGCGTCGGATAAGTATTGCCCTGAGCAACCGGAGTGTCGTTGGTGCAGGTCACCGTCTGGCCGCTTGCCGAGCAGGACCAGCCCGTACCGGAAAAGCTCTGGTAAGTGAATGCGGCATTCAAGGTATCTGTGACTGTAAGAGGATTAGTTCCCAGAGGATCGCCGGTGGAGCCGGGTCCATTGTTGGTAATCACAGTAGTGAGCTGCGCTCCCGCCTCGCCTTGTACGAAATTGCTTCCCGCTCCATTCGTACCCACATGGTTCTCATTGATCCCGACGCTTACCGCATTCTCGGTGAAATCCATGCACCAGCCATTATTTACACCGCCGGTGGTATCGTCTGCGGTTTGGTTGAAGTACAGGCTCCACGTCCCATTGCCGTTGGTGTTCCCGTAAACGCCGTTGAGCGTAGACGATCCCGCCGTCGCAGCGTGCTGGAAGGTGCTGGGAAGCGTATAGAACGGACTGGCGGTGTAAGAAGTAGAGGCCGTGCAGCTTGCAGGCGCGAGTGTGGTCGCCGGAACGGCGGGGAAAGGGGCGGGACATGTCACCGATGCAGGCGTGCCCGAGTCGGTAAAGGTGTAATTATTCGGCCCGAAACTGTTGTTACTCGTTAGATCGGAGAAAAAGTCCAGAGTCTGCGCTCTCGTGGGAGCCGAACTGCCGTTGGGTCCCACCAGCAACGAATCCAGAAAATTGCCTCCGCCGGAGGGCATGTGAAATTGCTCCAAAGTCAAGGTGACAGACGAAATCGTCCCCGGCATGTTGGTGACGAAAATGTTCGAGGGATTGGGCGCCGCCGGGCCTTTGTCATTGGGAGGAGCCTGATCCGCCGGAATGGTGATGGCGTTGAGATTGCAGTAGGTGTAAGAATTTCCGCTGACGGCCGGCGCGGGAGTCGTCGCATCCACGCGGAACTGAAGGGTTCCGGTGTTGTCGTTGAAGGTCGAGCCGTCCTGGAAGATGGCCGAAATCAGATGATCGCCTTCGATCAGTGAACTCGTGGTAATGCTGGCCGTGCCGTTCGAAACGTTGGGGGTTCCCAGGGTAGTCACCAAGCCACTCGCCGTATAGGTGTCAGTAAAGGTCACGGTGCCGGTGTTTACCGTCGAACTGGCGGATACGGTGGCGGTGAAAGTCACACTCGCGCTTAGGGCGGCTCTTTGTGTTGTCGCCCCATTCACCGTCGCCTGAACGCTAACCGAGGTTGGCACCCCTGTGGCCGGGCTGATATCGATGCACCAACTGCCCAAGTTAGTTGTCGTGAGTGATCCGGAATCGTCATACAAAAATAACGACCAAGGACCATGCGCCGTCGCGCCCGCGAACGTACTGAGGAAAGTAGCGGACCCCGATGGCTGCGCCGCGGAGATGTTCCCAGTTATCGTTGGCGCAGGAGCGGGAGGCGCCGGCGTGAATGGGCTGACCGTATAGGCCGTTGGTTCGTAAGTGCCGCTGGCGAGCGTGCCGGCAGAGCTTTCCGGCATGGATGAGCCGCCATCCTGGATATGATAGGTGCCGCCGTTGAAAACACTGGTTCCGACGCCGTCGATGAAATCGTAGGCCTGCCCGCCTGGCGCGAGCAACAAAAGATGAGCGGCGGTGGAGGTACTGCTGTTCACTAGAAAGTCGTTCAACACCACCGACACCGTATTTACCGAGTTCGCAATGTTAGTGTTGATGCCGTCCCCGACAAAAATGACCGAAGGATACGGATTCGTGTTTTCCGTGGATCCCGCCGGCGCCCAGGACGAGTGGTTCGAATCTCCGTTTCCGGCGATCTCCGGCGTCCCCGGGCCGGTTCCGGTAGTGTTGGGGTTGCAGTATTGCGTCCCAGTGTTTACCGCGTGGTTCTGCATGAATACCGCAGAATTGCCGGAGCTTGCAACATACGTGCTGTTGCCGGAATAACTGGCTTCGAGTGACCGGTAGCCCTCTTTCGAAATGGTCGTGGAGCATGTTGCGCTGCCGCCGGAAAGAGTAACGGAATCGCTTCCGCCGTTGCATGACAAATTGGTCGTCGTTCCGTTCGAGATATCCTGGAATGTGACTGTGCCGGTAGGCGTGCCGCTGCTGCCGCTCACGTCCGCCGTGAGCACGATCGTGCTGTCGTTTCCGGAAGTGTAGGCCGCGCCAGCCTGTACATGCGTGGGGTCGGTTGAAGCTGGGGTACTGACGCTCAGCGAGGTGGCACTGGGCACCGACGCCGCTGTGTACGTAAATGTGATGCTCCACGAGCTGAAGCTGACCTGCGTCTGCTCGCGCGCCGTGGCTACCAGATACAGCGTCCAAGTGCCGCTTACGGTGTCACCCGTGAAGACATTGGTTAAAGTCGATGTCCCTTGGTTCGCTGGAACGTTCAGGTCGCTGTTATTGAAACCGCTGATCACCGCCCCGTAATCCGGAGCGCCGGTCGAAAACGTGTCGGCATAGGCAGCCGGCTTATAATTCACCGAGCTGTTCGCGGCCGGACTCCAGTTCCCGACATTCGAATCCGTGCCATTACAGCTTGGCAGCACATTGCTGCTGCTGTCGGAGATGGTCAAAGTAATGTTGCTTTGGCCAGAAGCGCCTCCGTGGCCGATGCAGCGCATCAGCTCGAGATTTCTACCGCTGGGGGATATCAAAAGCAGGCCCATATCGCGGGACCCCGTGATGGGCACGCTAGGCGAGGTGTTGAACACGGCCGAATAGCCATTGAGGGTGATGCTCACGGTGCTGACCAGCGGGTTGCCCGCCGCAGAGACCGCTATCGGCACTGGCGTCCCCGCCGTTGTGGTGCAACTACTGGAGCAACTCTCGGAACTGTTATCGACCGAGACCGATGAGCCCGAACTGCTCGTCACCGTGCAGGGGCTTGAGGCGCACGCGGCGTGCGCCGGTACCGAAAACGCCCCCACCAGCAACACAAGTGCTATCAAGAAAGCAACCCGGCTTAATTTCTCACCCATCCCCGGCCTCCTTCAGTCCTCACTTGATGAAAAAATGGCTTAGCCCTCACAGAGGGCCGAAATGTAGAATACCGTACGCGAGTACCTGTAGTCAGAACTTTTTTGTACTGTCCGTACTATGTCGCAGTTTCTCTTAGGAACTCCTCAGGTATTCCCCCCCAGCCCCCTTGGACAGCAAATTCATATTTGTATGAAAGGAAATAATTCTTGCCAGACGCCGGAAGATAGTGATAGTGTGAACGGGATAACACAAAAGTTAAGAAAGAAACGTGTCAGCCAAGGAGGTTCCGCGCTATGAGCCAACCGTATGTCGGCGAGTGCCGCCTGGTGGGTTTCAGTTTTGCCCCAGTAGGGTGGTCGATCTGTAACGGTCAACTGATCTCTATCTCGGAGAACTCCACCCTCTTCCAACTGATCGGCACCACTTATGGCGGCGATGGTACCAGCACCTTCGCCCTCCCCAATCTGCAATCGCGGGTTCCGGTGCATCAGGGGTCCGGAATGGTTATCGGGCTACCGGGCGGACAGGAGACCGTGACCCTCACCACGCAGCAAATGCCTGGTCACAACCACCCTTTGCAGGCCACTAAGAACACTGCCGGCAGCAGCCAGGTTAGCGGTAACGTGCTGGGCGCTGCCGCGGCGGCAGCCTATAACGCAATCAGTCCCGCCCCGAGCTCAGCCATGAATCCGAACGCCGTTTCCCAAACCGGCGGCAGCCAACCGCATGACAACCTGCAGCCTTATCTTGCACTGAACTGGATTATCTCGCTGTACGGCATTTTTCCGAGTCAATCTTAGAAAGGATCTCTTAGATATGGCTACTCCTTATCTTTCCGAGCTCAAACTCGTCTCCTTCAGCTTTGCCCCGCGTGGTTGGGCGCTCGCCAACGGCCAGTTACTGCCCATCAATCAAAATCAAGCTTTGTTCTCGCTCCTCGGCACTTACTATGGGGGAAATGGAATCCAGAACTTCGCGCTACCCAATCTACAAGGGCGCGTGCCGCTGCACAGCGGCAGCGGATTTAATATCGGCCAAAACGGAGGCGAGGCGGCGCACACCTTAAGTATCAATGAGATGCCCGCGCATGCCCACTCGCTCCAAGGGATCAATGCGACGCAGAACACGGGCGGCCCGGGCAACGCGTTTCTGGCCAACACCGGAAGCGCCAATTTTTATGCACCCCCCAACAACCTGTCTCCCATGTTCCAGGGCGATATCCCCAATGTGGGCGGGAGCCAACCACACCCCAATCAATCGCCGTACCTGGTGATGAACTGGATTATCGCACTCCAGGGAATCTACCCGAGCCGCAACTGAACAAGAGGAGAATATCAGGATGTCCGATCAATTCGTCGCCGAAATTCGCGTCTTTCCCTTCGACTTTGCCCCGGTTGGTTGGGCCCAATGTAATGGCCAGATTTTGCCGATTTCCCAAAACACAGCGCTGTTTTCGCTGCTTGGGGTGAATTATGGCGGTGATGGCAAGTCCAATTTCGCATTGCCCAATCTGCAAGGGCGCATTCCGGCCGGCTACGGCCAGGGAACTGGACTGAGCCCTTATAGCATCGGGCAGAGCGGAGGCGAGCCAACGGTGTCGCTGTTGTTATCACAAATGCCCGCCCACACCCACAGTTTACTGACGGACAATATCAACGGCCCCGACAACACTTCGCCCGCCAATGCCGCGCTTTCTTTCCCCGTCAATATGTATTCGACGCAAACCAGTCCGGTAGTGCAGATGGCCCAGCAGGCGATCAGTCCTGCCGGGGGGAGCCAGCCGCACAATAACTTGATGCCGTATCTCACGCTGAACTTTTGCATCGCCCTGCAGGGAATTTACCCAGCTCGGTCTTAGCTGGTGTCTACCCTCGCCGTTCGTCCCGCGCTGCCGCAGGATGAAGTCTTCCTTTACGAGTTGTACGCCGCCATTCGCGGTCCCTTGTTCGCGCTCGCGCCGATTACGCCAAACCAACGGGAGGACCTGCTGCGCATGCAGTTTCGCGCGCAGCTTTCCTCCTACACGCAGCAGTTCCCCAACTCCTGTTATCACGTGGTATTACTCGATAGCAAGCCCGTCGGCCGGCTGTGGGTTGCGCCCGGCGATGGCGCCTTCCTCCTGGTCGATATCGCCATCCACCCGAGCCTGCAGAGCAAAGGCCTCGGCACGGTATTGATTCAACGGCTTCAGCAGGAAGCGCAGAACCTGAAGCTCCCGATCCGCTCCACCGTGGATCGCTTCAATCCCGGGTCACTCAAGTTCCACCAGCGCCTGGGATTCCAAATCGTGCGGGAAGACCTGCTCGAATACTATATGGAATGGCGCCCGGCGCCGCTGCTGTAGGTTCCAGTCCCTAGTCCTCAGCCCCCAGTCCCCTGTTCGAGACAATTGCCCGCACCCACTCTCTCGCTGCCCCTTCGACTTGCTCCCGTAGGCTCTCCGCCTTATCAAAACAAAACACGCGCACATTGGGTTGCTCCTCGAGTTCCCTGCGGAACGCCAGAATCTCCGGGTCCGTCTCGCGCGGCGCCGCTTTGAGAAACACGATCACTTCCCGCATGGGTAGCGCCGTATCATCACGGCATTCCAGAGCCAGGTAGAACATCTTCCGAAACAGGTTCTTTGGTCCCCAGTCGTCCTCGAATATCTGCAGGAAATAGGCGCACTGCCGGATATTATCGGCAACTGCGCCTCTGTAATCGACGATGTGGGAGTCATTTGTCAGTCCGAGCGTGGCCAACAGAATCTTACCGGGCATGGCCTCACTCGCATTGACTTCGCTAATCGCATTCCGGCAGGTTTCGCGTTCTCTCTCCAGGTCACCAGGCGCCGAGAGAAACACCGAGTGCATATCGAAGCCATGCTTCCACATACCGTAGACCGTTGATGGGGCGCGGTCAGCAAGTGTAGCACAATCGAGAGCGGCGACTCCGGCTTTGAAGCGACTCTCTGACGCGCCGGTGGTACGCTTGGGGCATGGACCGCCACCAGATTGAACGCGGCCGCCGGCGGACGCGCTCGTCCCTGGCCACCCGGATTACTCTCATCGTGATCGCGCTGCTGTTGCTGCTGGGCGCGCGGTCCATTGCCTCGTACACCATCGATTTCCAGTGGTGGAACGAAATGGGGCAATTGAACACCTGGTTCAGTCTGCTGATCTACAGCGTGGCCCCGCTGATCGGAGCGACCCTGCTGGCTTTCGCCGCTCTGTGGGTGGCTCACGCGCGCGCTTTGAAATTTGCCGGCACGGGTTTGCACGAGCATCCGATTTACGCGCGTGTTTCCGCGCTCCTGCTGCTTTTGCTGGGTTATCTGATCGCGGCCTCATCCGTGGATACCTGGACTGTAGTGCGCTACGCCGGCTCGCGCGGTCTTCCGGCCGCAGCCACAGCTTGGCACGACACGGTTTTCCAGAAGCCGCTATCGTTTTACCTCTTCGACCTGCCTTTCTACCTTTCCGTGCGCAGCTATATTCTGGCGCTGGTGATTTTCTGCATTCTTACGTACTGGATTGCAGCTCGCGGGTGGCAATTGCGCTACCGGCTGCCGCAACTGCGGGAAGCGCCCGAGTTCGATCCCTCGGTGCTGCGTCTCGAAGGCGGTCTGGAATCGAAATTCCTGCGCGGCGCGGCGGTGGCGCTGCTACTGGCGTTTGCGCTGCGCTTCTTTTTGGCGCGCTACGAAATGGTCTATAACGACCACGGCACCTTCATGGTGGGCATCGATTACGTCGACCAGAATATCGGCATTCCTCTGCAGTGGCTGGTGATTTTCGCGTGTCTGGCGGCGGCGGTGCTGGTGTGGATGGGCCGCTGGCTGCTGGCAAGCTCGATGGCACTGGCGCTGGTGGTGGCGTTTATTGTACCGCGCGCGGTAAGCGCGCTGTACGTGGGGCCAAACGAAATTTCGCTCGAGCGGCCTTACATCGATGCCCATATACATGCCACGCGCAGCGCCTATGGCCTCGAACAGAACGTAAAGGAGGTGGAATTTAAAGCGCAGCCGGAAGGGCCGATCGATGTGGCACAGAACCGGCCGCTGCTCGATAACGTGCGCCTGTGGGACTGGCGCGCCTTTCACGACACCATTACCCAAATTCAGGCACTCCGTCCCTATTATGTATTCCAGGGCGCTGACGTGGATCGCTATACCATCGACGGCCAATACCGCCAGGTGCTGCTGTCACCCCGCGAACTCGATCTCAGCCAGTTGCCGGCGGCGCGCGCAAACTGGATCAATCCGGCATTCATCTACACGCATGGGTACGGCTTGGTGATGGCGCTGGCCAGCCAGATCACGCCCGATGGCCTGCCGGTGCTGCTCATCGATGACGCCCCGCCGCAGGTGAAGACCAAAAGCCTCAAGCTGACCCGGCCGGAGCTGTATTACGGCGAAGTCACCCATGAGCCGGTATTCGTCGATACCGCGCAGGACGAGTTCAACTATCCTTCCGGCGAAAGTAACGTGTCTACCCATTACAGCGGCAAAGGCGGTTTTCCGATTTCTTCGTTTCCGCTACGCCTGGCCGCGGCGATCCGGGAAGGCCAGCCGAACATTCTGCTAACCGACTATTTGACACCGAGCAGCCGCATGATGATTTACCGGCGCGTGCCTGAGCGGCTCAAGAAGCTGGCGGGTTTTCTCGACTGGGATAGCGACCCCTACCTGGTGATTACGGAATCGGGGCGCCTGGTGTGGATGGTGGATGGCTATACGACTTCGGACGCGCACCCCTATTCGCGGGCGGTGGAAGTGCCCGACATGGGCCGGATCAATTACATTCGCAATGCCGTGAAGGCCACGGTGGACGCATACGATGGGGAGACGCATCTTTATGTATTCGCGCCCAATGACCCGATCATAGCCGCATACGAGAAGTTGTTCCCGGACCTGTTCCTGCCGGCCTCCGCCATGCCCGCCGATTTGCGGGCGCACGCGCGCTACCCGGAAACTCTGTTCGACATTCAGGCCGAAATCTATCGCACCTACCATATGCTCGACCCTCAATCTTTCTACAACAAGGAGGATCTGTGGGACTTGGCGCGGCATGTAACGACACAAGAACAAGGGTCCGATAGCGTCAGCCCGACTTACGTGGTCGCGACGCTGCCGGGCGAAACCCAGCCGGAGTTTCTGCTGCTGACTCCCTTCACCCCGCGCAATAAAGACAACCTGATTGGCCTGATGGTAGCGCGCTGCGACGGGCCGAACCTGGGGCAGATTGTGGTGCTGCAGCTTTCGAAACAAGAGCTGATCTTCGGCCCCATGCAGGTTAACGCGCGCGTCAACCAGGATCAGACGATTTCCAAGGACCTGACGCTGTGGAACCAGCAAGGCTCGCAGGTGCTGCGCGGCCAGACGCTGGTGCTGCCGGTGGGAGACACGTTCCTGTATGTAGACCCGATTTACATCCAGGCGACCGAAGCGCGCATGCCGCAATTGAAGAAGGTGGTGCTGGCAGTGGGCAACAGGCTCATCTACGCCGATACCTACGAGCAGGCCCTCCAGCAGCTTTCGAGTGGTGCGCAGCAACTGGTCCAGCAGGCGAGCGCGCCGGCCGCTACGGCGCCTGCGGCAGCAGGAGCAGCGGCGCCCGCGCAAGATCCGCGAATTGCGCGCGTACGCGAACACTTGCAGCGCTATCGTGAGTTATCCGCACAAGGCAAGTGGGCCGAGGCAGGCAAGGAGTTGGAAGCGATTGAGGCGGAGGTGAAGTGAGTATTATGGCAAGCGATACTGGCGTCCGCGAACATCTGATCTGGCTGCTCGAAGGGGGACACGCGCACGCGAAGTTCGATGATGCCGTGGCGGGCCTCTCCAAAGAGCACATCGGCGCCCGCCCGCAAGGGGCGCCGTATTCGGCTTGGGAACTGCTGGAGCACATACGCCTGGCGCAGCACGACATGTTGCACTTCAGTATGTCTGCCGATTATGTCTCGCCAGCGTGGCCGGAAGGTTATTGGCCGGGCGCCCCGGCGCCGGAACACGAGGGCGACTGGAACAAATCCGTTCGGGCATGCCGCAAAGATTTGGCCGAGTTTATCGGTCTGATTCGTGATCCGGCGCAGGACATTTATAAACCGTTTCCGTGGGGCAACGGCCAGACGCTGATGCGCGAGGCGCTACAGATCGCCGACCACAATGCCTATCACCTGGGACAGTTGGTGCTGGTCCGCAGGCTGCTGGGGAATTGGAGCTAGGGCGAGGAACAGATGCCACAATGGACCGAACGAGGGCTGGATTGATGGACGTCGAGAAAAAGATGGAGTTCATACGTACCCAACTGGCTCAAGTCGCCGCGCTGCAAGCTGTGGCCGAGCGGCGGCAGGCCCGCAGCGACGTGCTCCTTAATCGCGCCATTCGCCTTGCCGTACGGGAAGCACGCCAGGAACGAAAGAAGCGCCGGGAAACCGGCCAGAAATGGGATGACTACTTTACCAGGCTCGCCGCAGCCCAGTTGCTAACCCAAGAAGCACTCAAACGTTTTATCGAGGAGCGCCGCCGCGGCAACGGAAAAGCGTAAGCACCGGGCTCGGAATTAGCCGCCGGGCCGGCGGCGCGCCGCGCGCTTCACTCAGTCCGCCGGTGCTGCCACAAAACGCACAGCGCTGTGTTGTACAGTGCCAGCGCCGTAGTGATTTGTCCCAGGTGGTTGTCGCAGGGGGAAATATATCCGGCCTGATCGACGACGTCGGGGTGCAGATTGCCATCAGTGGAGCAGTCGATCACCACCGCGCCCTTTTTGACGTGCCGCACCAGGTCCGCTTCCGAGCGCGCCGGGAATGCCGTCACTACAATATCGGCCGCTTCCAGAAAATGATCGCGATCTTCGTGCCGCGTTTGCACATGGCAGACGGTGGTGGTGGCGCCGATGCGCAGCAGCATGCTTTGCAGGGGTATTCCAATGCGCGCGGAACTGTTGAGGATCACCACCGCGGGACCGGGCTCGTCCAGTCCTTTGGGAAACATCGCCTGGATCGGTTCGTAATGATGCAACAAAGCAAGAACCGCCCGGGCGGTGCACGGCACCACGCCCTCGTACTTCTGCTCCTCGTCGAAGGTTTTGACATTCAGCGACATGCGCCCGGAATTCTCGATGGTCAGTCCCTCGATGTCTTTCTCAGGCCGAATGCGCAGAAGGAAATAATCTTCGGTGCGGTCGAAAGGTGTGGGAAAGAAGATAAACGTGCCGTGGATTTTGTCACTCACCTGGGCGCCCATGATGAGCAATTCCAATGCGTCCGCGCTTTGGGCCTCCTCTACGCGGAAATCCAGGCCATGCTCGCGAAATTTGCGGCTCATGAAGCTGGCGTACCGCCGGCAACCGCGGTCCAATTCCAGATGAGGGAGCCGGGGCAGGAACGCCGCCACGCGAATCCGCTCGCGGTCGATTCCCTTGCGATCGATTTCCCGTAATTTGTGTTCGGCCTGCTGAAAAGCCTTCTGCGCCACGGCGGCGCAATTGAGCAATTTTTCCGAGGGAACCTGCTTCGTCCAACTCGCGTCCGGGGCGAATACATCCTGAGGGGGCAATAAACCCGTCATAGTCCAGTCGCCTTTAGGATAAAATAGATTTAGCCTCCCCCGTTATTGTTTTCGTCCTGCCATGCGCGTTTCCGATCTGTTTGCATCTGAATTTGACAGCCGCAGCCGTTCGCGCGGCGCTGCTTATTACCGTTCCGGAGCCGTGGTCATTCATGAAGGCGGCGATAACGCAGTGAATGCGGAGGTTCACGGCGAATCCGGCCGTTACGACGTCGAAATAGGTCTCGACGACGTGGACGGCTTCGGGATGTGGTGCGAGTGCCCCTACTTCGGCGCCAACGGACCCTGTAAGCACCTGTGGGCTACCCTGCTGGCCGCGGAAGCCCGCGGCTACCTGCGCAAGGTGCTTCCGGCAATGCTCCCTCCGTCCGGCTATGACCTGTTCGGCGACCCCATCAATCCCGCAGCGCCCGCGCTGCAACTGGTGAAGCGGGACGTTCCCCCTCCGCCCAAGCCGCCTGTCTGGCTGAAGCAGCTTCACGAGCTGGCCGGCCAGTCAACCCGTTCCGCTGCCCATTGGCCCTCCGCGCGCCAGCTCCTTTATGTGATCGATGTGCCCTCCAGCATGCACGGCGCGGCGCTCGTCATCAAGCTCTTGGCGCGCGAACCCAAAAAGGCCGGCGGCTGGAAGAAGCCCGCACCCCCGCGCCTGGACCGCAATGCGCTCCATTCTTTACCGGACCCCGCCGATCGCCACATCGTCGGCATGCTCTCCAGCGCTACTGGCCAACATGACTGGATGTCGTCATCCTGGTACGAAGGGCTGCCTGCCAACTACCGTCTTCTGCACCCGCTCTCCGGCACCCTGATGCCGCTCATCGCCGGCTCGGGGCGCGCCATGTTGCAGATGGACATCATTGGCCACGAACTGCTCCCTCTCGCCTGGGATCCCGCTGGCCCGTGGCACTTCCATCTCGGCTTGAACCGGCAGGCGGATGGCAACTGGGCTATCACCGGCACTCTGCGGCGCGAGGGCGAAGAGATGGATATTTCCGCGCCCGTGCTGGTCACCGAGGGCGGCCTCGTATTTACGCGAGACCGTGTTGCGCCGCTGGCGGAAGACACCCGCTTTGCGTTGATTGCCTACCTGCGCCACGCAGGCCCGATTACCGCCCGGGACCACGAAGCCAGGCAACTCCTCGGCGCCGCGCTGGAGCACGTGGGCGAACATCTGGACGTTCCCGAGGAGTTGCGTTACGAGGAACTCCATGTCGCAGCGAAGCCATGCCTCACCATTCGCAGTCCGCAGCGCGGCTCCTGGAATCCCGAACGCTTGCGCGCCGCGCTTAGTTTCGATTACCAGGGCCGCCGCGTGCCGGAATCAGCGCCTTCCCGCGGCATTTACGACACCGAAGCCGGAACCTTCCTGGTGCGCGATTTTGCGGCGGAGAACGCGGCCCGCCAGCTTCTCACAGACCTCGGAGTTTCGGCGCTTCCCGCGCGGCAGTATGAAGAAACCGATCCCGCTTGGGACCTGCCCGCCAAGAAACTTCCAGCCGTGGTGGTTGCCTGCGTGGCCGCCGGGTGGCACATCGATGCCGATGGCAAAGTGTTTCGCCGTCCCGGCGCCATGCGCGTGGAAGTAGCCTCGGGAATCGACTGGTTCGATCTCAACGGAGAGGTCGATTATGGGGAAACCACTGCCAAACTTCCCGATCTGTTGGCAGCCGTGCGGCGCGGCGAGAACATGGTGCGGCTGGGCGATGGAACGTATGGCCTGCTACCCGAAGAGTGGCTCAGCCGGTTCGGCGCAGTCGCCGGACTAGGGCAGGCCACCGATGGGGCCCTCCGCTTCCGCCGCAACCAGGCTGGCCTCCTCGATGCCTTGCTGGCCGCGCAGCCCGAAGCGTCGTGCGACCAGACCTTCACCCGCCTGCGCGATCAGTTGCGCGCTTTTCGCGGCATCCGTGCCGCCGCGCAGCCCGCCGGTTTTTCCGGCCAGCTCCGCGAGTATCAGCGCGAGGGAGTCGGCTGGATGCATTTCCTGCGCACTTTTGGTTTCGGCGGCTGCCTGGCCGATGATATGGGCGTCGGCAAAACAGCGCAGGTGCTGGCTCTGCTGGAGCACCGTCGCGCGCTGCGTCTAGCTGGCGCCGAAACCAACGGTGCAGGGGATCCCGCACCTTCCGCCCCCTCGCTGGTGGTCGTTCCCAGATCGCTGGTCTTCAATTGGAAACAGGAGGCCGCGCGTTTCGCGCCGCAGCTTCGCGTCCTCGAACATACCGGCGGCGGGCGCAGTCTCAATGGTTTCTCCGGCTACGACGTCGTTCTCACCACCTACGGCACCCTGCGGCGCGACGCCGTGGAATTTAAGGACCTCGAGTTCGATTACATCGTGCTCGATGAAGCCCAGGCCATCAAGAACGCCGATACGGAATCCGCCAAAGCCGTGCGCCTGTTGCGCGGCCGCAATCGCCTCGCCCTCAGCGGGACACCCGTAGAAAATCATCTGGGCGAGTTGTGGAGCCTGTTCGAGTTTCTCAATCCCGGCATGCTCGGCGCAGCGAGTGTATTTAAGCTGGCCGGAAGCGCCGCCCGCAATCCCAGCGAGGAAACGCGTCACCTGCTGGCCAGCGCCTTGCGGCCTTTCATCCTGCGGCGCACCAAGGAGCAGGTCGCCCGCGAACTGCCCGTCAAATCGGAGCAGACCATCTACTGCGAACTGGAGGGGCCGCAGCGCAAGCTCTATAACGAACTACGCGCGCATTACCGCAACAGCCTGCTGCATCGGGTAGAAGAGAAAGGTATGGCGAACAGCCAGATGCAGGTCCTCGAAGCCCTGCTGCGGCTTCGCCAGGCCGCCTGTCACCCGGGCCTGCTCGATTCCAAACGCGTCAAAGAGTCCAGCGCCAAGCTCGATGTTCTGATCGCCCAATTAGAGGAGGTCATCGAAGAGGGCCACAAAGCCTTGGTGTTCTCGCAATTCACCAGCCTGCTCGCTATCGTGCGGCAACGGCTGAACGACGCCGGCGTCACCTACGAATATCTCGACGGCGCTACGCGCGATCGCCAGCAGAGCGTCGATCGCTTTCAGAACGACCCCGCGTGCCCCCTGTTCCTGATCAGCCTCAAAGCCGGAGGCCTGGGCCTCAATCTCACCGCCGCCGAATATGTCTTTCTGCTCGACCCCTGGTGGAACCCCGCCGTAGAAGCCCAGGCCGTAGACCGCGCCCACCGCATCGGCCAGACACACCAGGTGTTCGCTTACCGTCTGATCGCGCGGGACACCGTGGAAGAAAAGGTGCTCGAGCTGCAAAGCACCAAGCGCGATCTGGCGGCAGCCATCATCAGCGAAGACAACAGCCCGCTGCGCAACCTGCGGCGCGAAGATCTGGAACTACTGCTTTCGTAGTCCCCGCCACGCCTCAGCGCGAATATTTCGGATGTTTCCGCAGCGCCTTGTGGATCGCCTTCCAGCGCCGCTTCTCCATACTTCTTGCGTGCAAGTCTTGCTCGCTGACGTGATGCCGCAGTTCCCTCTCCAGCTTCTGATAGCTCTCCCAGCGCGCGTGGTCGATCGCGCCGCTCGCCCGCGCCTTTAGCGAACAGTCATAGGCGGCCGTTTCCCCTTATGGCACGCGACCGCCTTGCTTCAAAGCTGAGAGCTGAGAACTGAGAACTGACAACTAAAAACCTCCCGACCTGCCCTTGCGCCCGCTGCGCCCCTTTGACTTCGACCATCCGCAAACTATAAAATCCTACCGAGCGATCGGGTGTCCGTCACTCACAACGGAGGGGATCGCATGAAGAACGTTTGTGCGTTTTTGTGTGGTTTGGGAGTGTTCGCGGCATGGCCGTGCACCACGTCCGCCGCGGAGTTGACCGGCAAAACGGTGACGTTTGCCAAAGATGTTGCGCCGATTTTTCAGGAAAAGTGCCAGGATTGCCATCGCAAGGGATCGATGGCACCCATGTCCCTGGTGACCTACGAAGAGACACGCCCCTGGGCGAAGGCCATCAAACAGCGCGTGATGACGCGCAGCATGCCGCCCTGGCATCTTGATAAGACAGTCGGCATTCAGAAGTTTCAGAACGACATCTCGCTGAGCGACGAACAGATCGCAATTATCGCGCGGTGGGTGGATGAGGGCGCTCCTCAGGGTGACCCTAAGGACATGCCACCGCCCAAGCAGTGGCCGGATTATAGCGGCTGGCAGCTCGCCAAGCAGTTCGGGCAGCCGGATCTGGTCATCAAGTCGGAACCGTATACCATGCCGGCTCACGGGCAGGATGTGTGGTTCAAGCCCATCACTCCCATCCCACTCACGGAGGCGCGCTGGGTACGCGCGGTGGAGATCCGGCCCGCAAGCCCGGCCGGACGCCGCATTACGCATCACGTGCTGGCTCGCCTTCTGCAAACGGAGCCGGACGCACCGGCAGATGATCTGAGCTCGGGAGGCGGCGATGCGGGGCTTCTGATGGAGTGGGCCATCGGCAAGAACTACGATATCTATCGCCCCAATACCGGCAAGCTGCTCTTGCCCGGCTCGCGCATCTGGTGGGAGATGCACTACCATGCCGTGGGCGAAGAGATTCGTGACCACGCCGAACTCGGCATATATTTCTATCCCAAGGGCCAGGAGCCGAAATATCGCACGCATCTGACTCTGTTTGCTGCCACCCCCAACACAAACGGTCCGCTCGACATCCGGCCGAATTCCATTTCGGAGACGGAAGGTTTCCACGTGCTGAAGCAGGCCGCGCGGCTCGAAAATTTCCAGCCCCACATGCATCTGCGGGGGAAGGCCATGGAAATGGAAGCCATTCTACCCGATGGCACGCGCGAAATCCTGAGCTATGTCGACCACTTTAATTTCAACTGGATGATCAACTACATTTATGCGGACGATGCTGCGCCAGTGCTGCCGAAAGGGACCATTATTCATGTGCGCGCCTGGCATGACAATACAGCCGCCAACCCCAACAACCCTGATCCCGACCAGTGGGTCGGATGGGGAGACCGCACGATCGACGAAATGGCCCACGCGTGGGTGAATGTCACCTATTTGAGTGACGAGGATTACCAGGCTTGGGTCGCTAAGCATAAGCAGACGCAGCAAGCCAGTGCAGCCGGACCCAACCCCACCGCGCGGAATTAAGCTACGATGGCTCGCCGCTTTTGGTTATGCGCGATTCTGAGTCTGGCCGCCGCGATCGGGCTGGTAGTCCGCGCGGACCAATTGCCGCTCGAGCCACCGCATAACTCCGGCCAGAGCATCACCGGGGCGTACGAGGGATGGTTCAAGAATCCGGATGGCAGCTTCAGCCTGCTGGTGGGATATTACAACCGCAATCAGAGGCAGGATCTCGATGTCCCCATCGGGCCAAATAACCGCATCGATCCCGGCGGGCCGGATCGCGGCCAGCCCACGCATTTCCTGCCCGGCCGGCAATGGGGCATGTTCACCATCACGGTGCCTAAAGATTTCGGCGGCCAGAAGCTTACCTGGACTATCGAAGCCAATGGCTCTCCGACAACCGTTCCCCTGAGCCTGAAGCCATTGTGGGAGCTTTCGCCGTTCGCCGATGCGACCGGAAACGCGCCCCCGTTTATCGGCTTCTCGGAGAAAGGGCCGTTTTCACAAGGGCCGCGGCCGATCACAACGACACTCAAGACTACCCTCACCCATTCCCTGTCATTGACCGTCTGGGTGGCCGATGATGCCAAACAGCCGCCCATCGCGCCGCGAACCAAGTTGCCGCCAGTGTCCGTGACCTGGAGTAAGTTTCGCGGCCCTGGGACAGTCACGTTCTCCAAGGAGCGGCCTGCCGTGGAAAACGCCGAATTCGAAGCCCCGCCCAATACTGCCTTCCGCGGCAAGGCTACCACCGGCGCAACCTTCAGCCAACCGGGGGATTATGTGCTGCAAGTGGTGGCGAATGACTCGACCGGTCCGGGAGGCGGCGGATTCCAGTGCTGCTGGACCAACGCACAGGTGAGCGTAACGGTCCAGCAGTGAGCCGGTGGCAGGGCGGCACCGCTCAACTTTCCATTCGGCACCCGGGATGTATGTTCCGGGCTACGGTCCAGGCACTGTTTACGATCGAGGTGGAGCAATTCGCAAC
>JASIAM010000288.1 GCA_030041985.1 Bryobacteraceae bacterium
CTGGGCCTGCGCTATGAGTGGCAGAATCTGATGAGCGATTACAGCGATGTCGCACCGCGCATCGGATTCGCCTGGGCTCCCGGCGGTGCCCGCAAAGGGCCCCAGAAGACCGTCATTCGCGGCGGTTTTGGCATCTTCTATGACCGCGACAATTTCGCGCCCTTCGAAAAGGCCTTCCTCAATAACGGCACCAATCAATTTCAGTACACCATTTACAACCCCACCTTCTTCAATCTGCAAACCTACCAGAATTTCAATTGCAATGCTGTCGAAGCATGTTATTCCCAATTGACAAACGGTGTGAACCAGACGTACTTCGTTGATCCGAAGCTCAAAGCCGAGTCGGACAATCAGGCCGCGATTGGCGTTGAACGTCAGTTGCCGAGGAAGACGGTCCTCTCGGTCAATTACACTTACACCCGAAGCAATCACATCCTGCAAACGGTGCCAATCAATGCGCCGGTGCCGGGCTCTGTTAATCCCAACTTGCCTTTAAGTGCGACCAACGGAATTTACCCCTACGGCTATGCTGCCGGCGACTTGTTTGAATATGAATCCGGAGCGTTTCTCAAGCAGAACCTGGTCATGTTCAACCTCAACACTCAGTTCAGCCGGCGCGTCTCCCTGTTTGCAAACTACACGTTGAATTTCGCAAAGGATCTTCCCTCAACTCCCACCGATCCCTACGACTTCCTGTTGGATTACGGCCGCTCCAATCTCGACCGGCGTCATAATCTTCAGATCACCGGATCGGTACTCGGACCGGAAGCAATTCACTTTGCGCCGTTTGTTACCATCCGCTCCGGCGCTCCTTACGACGTGTTGGCCGGAACAGATAACATCTTCTACGATACGGAATTGAATGCCCGTGCCGCCTTCGCTCCCGCAGGGTCCACTTGCAATATCGGTGGCGTAGTCTGCACACAGTACGGCAATTTCACCACTGGTGTGAATCCCACCAATCTCAGCAACGTCGTCCCGCGCAATTACCTCACGATGGCTCCCATGTTTTCCATCAATATGCGCGTGTATCGCGTATTCGGCTTCGGCCGCACGCGGAGTGGCCCGCGCGGGCCGAATAATGGTGGCGGCGGCAATTTCCAGGGTGGCCCCGGTGGCGGTGGTCCTCCGGGTGGCGGTTTTGGCGGCGGCGGCCGCGGTGGTTTCGGTGGCGGCGGACGTGGTGGGCGCGGCGGCGGTGGTGGCGGCGGCGGGGAGACTACCGATCATCGCTTCAACGTCACGGTCGGCGTGGAAGCCACCAACATCCTGAACCATTTCAATCCGGGCGGCTACCAGAGTGTCTTGACCTCCAGTCAATTCGGCGAGCCCACTACCGTGAATACCGGTTTTGGTGGTGGCGGCTTCGTGGGCGGTGCCGCAGCGGCCGGTTCAGTGGCCAATAACCGCCGCCTCGACCTCCAGACGCGGTTCACTTTCTGACGCCACGGCGTTCGCTATAGCTTCCCCGGATCACTTCCCCTGCGCGCGGAACGCGCTGACGGCGAAGCCATTCAGAATCGCGCCTAGAATCACTATGGCTACGGCGGCGCTGCCGACTTCTGCCCAATCGTACCCGGTGAGGATCAGATCGCGCGAGGCATCGGCCAAGTAGCTCACCGGATTCACCGCTGAAAACGCCTGGACCCACCCTGGCAACAAGCCCTTCGGCAACATGGCGGTGGAAAGAAACAGTAGAGGGAAGGTAAGGCTGAAGCTCACCATCATCGTAGCCTCCGTGTTTTTGGTGCGCAGTGCGACCGCGTTCGAGAGGCCCGAAAATGCGACGCCAAAAGCCGCGGTTAGCACCACCAGCAAAGCGGCGCCAAGGATGCCTGTGGCAAACGGTATCCGCCATCCCGCAACGAGTTTGAAAAAGAAGGCGATGAGCAAAATGAGCGTGGCTTGCGCGGCCATGCGGAGTCCATCGGCCAGCAGCTTTCCGGAGAGGACTGAACTGCGCCGAATGGGGGACACGAAGAACTTGTCCATGAAGCCGCTCTCAATATCCGCCACCATTCCGAAGCCGGACTGAGAGGCGCTCTGGATAGTGGTCATGGTGGCGACGCCGGGCAACATCACCGCAACATAGTCGTACGGCAGTGCGACGCCGCCGCTGGCGCCCTGCGCAAACAGCTTGGCGAACATCTGGCTGAACAGGACCAGCCAAATCACGGGAGTCATCAGGCTGAAGAACAACACCATGGGATTGCGGGTCAACTTGCGCAGGCTGCGGCCCGCGACCCACAGGATTTCGGCAAACATACTTCCGGAGGCCGCACTAACGCCTTCGGGCGCAACCAATCGGGGCGGCTGAGCTTGGGTCGCCATGTGAGTCTGGGCTGCCATGTGTTTATCTCCTTCTTCTGTTGAACGGCATGCGCGACATGGGTTTCACTTCTTCCACCCTCATGGCGCGCCCCGTATGCTGCAGGAAAACTTCGTCCAGGGAGGGATGAGAGAGCGCCACATGATGAATCGGCAAGTTCTCCGCATCCATCATGCGGACGATATCCAAAAGAGTTGCGCCGCCATTTTCCGCGTGCACACTGATGCCCTCGTCGAAGACGGCCGCTCGTTTTACGGTAGGAATGCCGCGAACCAGCGCCAAAGCCCGATCGCGTGCGTTCTCGAAAGCGGCATCGCGTGGAATGCGAACAGTGATGACGTCGGCGCCGATCTCGGCCTTCAGTTGCGCCGGAGTGCCTTCGGCTACGATCTGGCCTTTGTCGATGATGGCGAGCCGCTGGCAGAGTTGGTCGGCCTCCTCCATATATTGCGTGGTAAGAAATATGGTCATGTCTTGCTCTTTGTGCAGGTGGCGCAGGTATTCCCATACGGCATTGCGGGTTTGTGGATCGAGTCCGGTGGTGGGCTCGTCCAAGAACAAAATGCGTGGATAATGTAACAGCCCGGACCCGAGATCCAGGCGCCGCCGCATGCCGCCGGAATACGTATAGGCTGGGCGGTTGGCGGCTTCGGTCAGATCGAGCACGGTGAGAACTTCTTCTACGCGGGTTTTCACCGTGGCTGCGGGTAAATGATAGAGCCTTCCCAGCAGGGTGAGGTTCTCGCGGCCGGTGAGCTCTCCATCCACCCCAATCGATTGGCCGGTATAACCGATGACGCGGCGGATGGCCTCCGGTTCGCGCTCCAGGTCGTAACCGGCCACTCGCACGGTTCCGCTGGTTTTGGCAAGAAGCGTGGTGATGATGCGGATACTGGTGGTTTTGCCGGAGCCGTTGGGGCCAAGAAAGCCGAAGAACTCCCCCGCCTTCACGGAAAAGCCGAGACCCGCGAGCGCGCGAACCGGTTCCTGCCGCCCGGGACCGTGGCCTCCACCATAGACCTTGACTAGATCCTGTACGGCGATGATGGCGGCGCCATCGCCTCCGGTGCCGTTTGACTGGTCCGCTCCTGCGCCGGGTTCCTGCTGTTTAGATGCCATTGAGATCATCTTACATCATTGCCAAAGTCAACTATTGCCTAAACGGATTGTCGCCATTTACAATAAATTTTGTGCTACCGTTAAAGAAGGCGCACGCGAAAATGGACAGCACCCCGGCCCGGCGTTCCCAGAAGGAGGCCTCCGGCCTGGGCCGGGAGATCTGGAGCCTTCTGTACCGCCTTTTTCAAGCCAGCCGTCCGGCGTTAATGGCGATTTGCCAGCAATACGAGCTCACGCCGTCCCAAGCCTTTCTGTTGCGTTATCTCGAGCCACACAAGCCCATCGCCATGAATATTCTGGCGGATACTCTGGGTTGTGACGCCTCCAATATTACGGGCCTGGTGGATAAGCTGGAGGCCCGCGGATTCATTGAACGTCAACCCGGCCGCACCGACCGGCGGGTGAAAATGATCGTGGTGACCGAAGCCGGTGCGCGATTCCGCAAGAAGCTGCTGAACCGGCTGCTCGAGCCTCCAGCTTCGCTAAGCGCGCTTGCCGATGAGGACAAGCGAATGCTGCGGAACATTCTCAAACGCGCTGTGGAAGCGGGGATGGCTGACTTCACCAGCGAACTTACCGCGCCAGTTCCTTCAGTTTCTGATCGAACACCTGGTAGGGCATGGCGCCCACGATCAGTTCGCCATCCACGCCACTAGGCGTGCTTTTCCCCACTACAAAAGACGGAGTTCCATTGGCGCCGATTCGCTGGGCGGTAAGAATATCGGCTTGAATGAAGGTTTTGTATTTCTGGCTCTCCACGCAGGAGCGGAAACCGGCCACGTTCAGCTTGAGTTCCTGTGCCCAACTCACCAGATTGTTCATGTCAAGCTTCTCGGGGTTGGAATTCATGCGGTCGCGCATTGCCCAGAACTGGCCCTGTTCACCGGCGCAGCGCCCGGCCTCGGCGGCCTGCATGGCGTTGGGGTGAAAATCCAGCGGCAAATCGCGGCTCACGAAGCGCAGCTTGCCCGTGTCGATGTAGTCCCGCTTTAGCTCGGCAAAGGTGGAGGTATGGAATCGCTCGCAGAAGGGACACTGAAAGTCGGTGAACTCGACCATCGTGAGCGGCGCGTCCTTGGAACCGATGGAATATGCGCCTTCGATGCTTACCTGGGCTTTCGTGACCTGCTCGCCAGCCGGCTGGGCCGCCGCCGCGGTCTGCTTTTCGAGCAACTGCCGGATCTGGCGTAGCTCGTCCAGGATTTCTTCGGCCTGTTGTTTGCTGATGCCTTCATCCTTGTCTTTATCTTTGGCACTCATCGGGGCGCCCAGCGGCAACCACAACGCCAGCGGCAGCACCGCCCACTTCGCGTATCGAAAGGTGTTTTTCATTGGCAACCTAATTCTTTTCGAGGATCAACATATACTGGCTGTCCTTGATCTGTTCCCGTTGCGAAACGAGCCGGAAATGATTCGCTTCGATTTCCTGAATCACGTCCGGTTTGTTGAGCCGGATATGCGTCAGCGCATTGTTATTCGGCATTGCTCCCGCCGTTTTGTAGTACTCGACAATTACCAGCTTGCCGCTGGGCTTGAGCGCCCTGTGGATACCGGCCAGCATGGCTTGCGGGTAATCGAAGTGATGATACGCATCGAGCACCAGCGCTTCGTCCACCATACCTTCGGGCAAAGAAGGATCTTTATCCGTGCCCTTGATGAACCTTACATTGGCGAGCTGCTTATTGGTGGCTTCCATGCGCGCCGCCGCCAGGAAGTCATCGAAAATATCTTCGGCAATCACCTGCCCCGTTGCCGTGACCGCGTGGCTGAGGTACGGCAGCATATACCCGATTCCGGTGCCGACGTCTGCCACCGTCATGCCGGGCTTCAATCCCATCGCCTTCACGAGTTCGCCCGGTTTCTGCCGCCCATCCCGATCGGGGGCGCCCAGATTCGCGGCCACCTCTTTGCGCCCTTCAGGAGTCTGGTAGCGCTCGTTTACCTGGGCGGCGACTTGCGCATCCGCAGGCATCGCCATAGCGAACGCGGTGCACAGCGCACTCCACGCCAAAAACAGCTTCATAGCGCGGTCTCCATGGGAAGCGCGACCGGCGGCTCGCGCAGGAAGTCCAGTTGGGACATTTCGGTCACGGCGTCGCGAATCGATTGTTCGCTCGTCGGTTCCACGGTGATGACGAACGGCAGATCGTGCTTGGTGTCGCAAGGCTGCTGCAGCACCGCTTCGAGACTGATCTGTTTGCTGGCCAGAATGCCGGCCAGACGGGCCAGGATGCCGGGCCGGTCATCCACACGGAAGCGCAAATAATAAGCGCGATGCTGAAGCGCCACCGAGACCGGTTTGTATTCGCCCAGCCGCTCGTGGGCGAAGGGGGAGACGCGCTCGGGGCTGCCGTAGCGAATCTCGCGCGCTACGCGCATCAGGTCGCTCACCACTGCCACGCCCGTCGGCCGTGGTCCCGCGCCCCTGCCGTAATAGAAGGTGTCTTCCCCGAACGCGCCTTTCACCCAGACGGCATTATACGCGCCCTGCACGCCGGCCAAAATGGTGGACTGCGGAATCAGCGCGGGACGCACGGAGAGAATGAGACCCTCGTGCGTTTGCCGCGCGGCGCAAACCAGCCGGATGGTGTGCTCCAGGCCGTGCGCATACTGAAAATCCAAGGGAGAGATGCGCCGGATGCCTTCCACGAAAATGTCCGAGGGCGTGATCTTCTCGCCGAAAGCCAGCGCTGCCAGAATCGCTAGTTTCGAGCGGGCGTCGAACCCATCGATATCGGCGCTCGGGTCTGCCTCGGCGTAGCCCAGCATCTGCGCCTCGGCCAGCACGGATGCCAGCGGTTCGCTGCGCTTCTCCATCTCCGTAAGTATGTAATTGCTGGTGCCGTTGAGGATGCCGTACAGTGCAGTCACGCGGTCGCCGGAGATGCCCTCGCGCAGTACGGCGTGAATGGGAATGCCGCCGCAAACACTGGCTTCCATCGCCAGGTTAATGCCCGCGCGAATGGCACGGTCCCAGATCTCCGGACCGCAGGAGGCTATCAGTTCCTTATTGGCAGTTACCACCGACTTGCCATTGGCAATGGAAGCGTTGATAATTTCCGCCGCTACTCTCCCGCCCCCTACCAGTTCGGCGACGATTTGTACGGCGGGATGGTT
>JASIAM010000289.1 GCA_030041985.1 Bryobacteraceae bacterium
GTTTGAGGACATTGGGGACAACCGGCAGAATCTGAAGGGTCCGGTCGAGGTCGCTCGCTCCCAAACAGGCTATGCCTCCGGGAATGAGGAGAAGAAGGGCAGAGACAACCGAAATAGTCACGCCAAGGTCGGCTTTCAGATTGCTCCCCATCCAATTTTCTGGCAGCATCCCGCCGAACCAGGTGCCGCCGCAATCGATCAACAAAAAGGCTCCTAAGCCCCATAGCCAGGTAACGTTCGCTGCGCCATTGGGATCGTACGGTGAGTCGAACTTCCAATTCGGTTTCGCGAACGGCTCAGTAAACCAGGGAAAACTGAAAGCAATCGCCGCGACTTCAAGCCCCAGTTCCCACTTGTTCAGGAGTTCCTCGCCCGGCACCGCTACGGTTGGGGGCGCGATATCCATCACGGCGCTCACCACCCAGCCGAGCAGCTCGGCAAAGCCGGTGCAGTCCGCCAGAAACGCTTTCCATGCTGCCATCGCGTTACCGAGCAACGACTCTTCGGCCGTAACCGCGCTACCGGTCAAGGATTTTTTGAAGTTTGCCAGCATCGTGTTGGCGTTAAACAGGCTCTTGAAGGTATCCACGCTGGCGTCGTCCGGAAAAGGCGCCTTGTTTTTCACAATCTTGTAAAAGGTCGTGGCGGGGATGGCGATCACCAGCGATAGCAAATCGAGCACCGTTAGCGGGGAACCCTTGGTGATAAAGCTGTAAAGAGCCGTGACGAACGGAATATCCCACTCTTTGACGAGAAACTCACGGATCCATCCGACGATGGCGGCGAGTGCCTCGAAAGCCGCATCGATCAATAGTTGCACTCCGCCGATGACGGCATTCACGAGTTGTTGCGCTACTTCGAGCAACTTTGAGAAAAGCGCCGTAAAAATGTTGTCAGCGTTCGACCCCACCGTCTTCATAAAGCTCTGCGTGCCGGCAAATGCCTGCGTGCCTTGAGCGTTGGTAGCCAACTGTTCGAGCCGGGTCATGAAGTTGTCCACGGGGCCGGTGTCTAACGTGGAGGATGAAACTCCTCTTATGCGAGCCCCACTGGCATTCTCTATGGAACCGGTCATGACGAAATTATTGCCGCCGGAAAACACGAACTTCGGGTCGGATCGCCGCCTGGCCTCGCCGTATCCCCCCAAACTGGCATTTGCGGCCTGCTGCTGCAATTCGCTGAATCCATCATTGACGGCTGTGCTCAGGCTTCGAAGTCCATCGTGGGCTAAACGTTGGATATCGCCGGCGGCCAGACTGGTAAATCCCAATCCCTGTTCGATCGTATAGGCCAAGGCTTTATGCGTGCGCAAAATATCGTCCCAGTTGAGCAGAAAGCCGAGCCATTCGAAGGTTTTCTCGAAGAAATTGCTGACGCTCTCATAAACCGTAGCCAATATCGTCTCGATCAGGTCAAAGGACTGTTGTACAAACTCGACCGCCGCATCGAAAACGTATTTCACACCGTCAATTAAGAATTGAACGGCTACCTTGACCCCATTCACGACGATTTGCGCGATATTCACCACGGCGTCGAAAAAGCCTTCGACGACGGATTCGAGAAAGTCTCCGATGGTTGACCACCAGGACTTCCCGCCGGCGTCGCTGGCTGTACGCGAGTTGGCGCGCATCTCGGCGATCATTGCTTGCGCCCTGTGCGGTGTGACTGCCTGGTAGGAGACCCCGCCCTCGCCGAACGAGAGCGTCCACGAGGGCAAGCCGGCATGCGCGATCACGCGGCTCCGTTCGAGGGCCGCTGCCTGCGATTCGATATGTAACCCGGTCCAGGCGCCCTCGCGGGAAATCAAGGGGTGCAGCGTAGCCGTTGCCGTTTTCGGCTGCTCGCTACGCAGCTTCATGCAGCCCTGGAACGCATCGGCCAAGGCTTGGCAATCTGCTGGCCTGGCGCGGATAGCCGCTTTCAGCAGCGGTTTTCCGCTGGCATCTTTGGCCGCGGCCAGGTCCGGGCCCTGAATGCCCTTCAGGCGCGTCTCGATCGACTGCATTTCTTTCGGTAGCGCGGCGTCATCACCCACGCCGGCGCGCCCGTTGCCGTATTGTGCGAGGAACAGCCCCTCTCCTGCCGGAGTTACCCCTTCCACTTGGATCCATAAGTCCGGCACGCTCAGGTTAGTGGTCTGCTGGGTAATCGCGAGTTTCGCCGCGCTATTGGTTTTGACGCGGGCAAACGTTAACGCATCGATGGAATAGGTTGCGCCGTTGACCGTGATGGCTGTCCGGTCGCTGGCACTAATTGTAGCGGCGGCGTTCGCCAGCGGCGCGCCAGACATATCGGTCACCGCGATGTCGCTCGAATACGAGATGAACTCCTCGATCGTACTGGCGCTATCGCCTGATTCCGGCACTTCGACGGGCCGATCCCCTTCCCAATCGCCGGTGTTCTGGTCAAGCGTCATATGCATCAACGCGCCGCCAGTTTGATTTTTGGCGTAATAGAGTTCGATGTTACCGCCGTCGTTTCGTGCCACTGATACCCATGCTACGTTTTCCCGCAGGTGTTGCTGTGGATCGAGAGGCTCATACCCAGTGGGAGAATCCTTTTGCGGCACCGGCGCGAAGTGATACAGGCGCTGGTTTTTCGAGAGGCAGAACAGGTGAGTCCCGCCCGCATGGCCGTGGACCGCAAAAACCCTTGTCAAATCCAAATTGTTTGACAGCGGCTCTGCTTTGTACCGTAGAGACTTTCCATTTTTAGTGTCGGGAGTCAGTTGATAGAGAATGCCGTCCTCCGCGACAAAGAATATTTTGTTGCGGCCGAACGAGTCGGGCGGTGATTCGATATCTACGGTGGCGCTGCGCCCATTGGAAAGCTTTAAATGTGGCGCCCCCGCCTGCTCTATTGCTTTACCGGAAAGATTGGCCGTGAAAAAGAATGATGCGTTGCGTCCCTCCGGGTCGACCAAAGCCGAAAATACCGGCGTAGCGGATGCTGCGGAGTGGGTCCAGAAACTTGTGATCCCCGGATTTATGTTTGGCCACCAGCCGTCACCGGGGTAGCACGGCTGGAAAGAACCGGCGGTTACGTTCCATTGTGAAACGGCTATATAGACTTCGGTCGGAGGCGCGCTCCTGGTCACCCACCCATCCACTCCCACGTAAAGCTGGCCTCCAACGGTTCTCGCGTAGATCCCTCTGACGTGCACCGCGGAGCTGCTTGGTAACAGTGGAAGTGTCGCTTTTACGATGTTAGACCAGTTCCCGTCCCCATATTTCACCGCGTAGTTCACGCTATCCCCGGATCTTGCAAGCACGATGATGCTGCCGCCGTGGTCTACTCCGGCCGCAATAAAGTCGCCTTTCAGTCCCCCGGCCGCAGCTTTGCGATAGCCTGTAGAGCTGGTTGCATCCGGATAGAAATTCCAAATCGTTCCGTCGGTCCCGATCGTGAACAGCTCAATCTGTCCGTTCTTGTTGCGTACCGCAGCGCCTTGTTTCCCATGGTCCACCGGGGACGCCTGGCGATACTGCTTCATGAACTTGGTTTCCACTGTGAAGCCCTCACCCTTATAGGGATTTAGGCGGAGTTCTTCATCCACACTGATTGTTTCCGGCACGCGCTACCTTTCGTTTTCGGATTTGAGGATCGCTCTCTACCTGCTGACCGCGGTTTTGCCAATCAATCTTTTGGGGAGAACTTCAGTAACAAAGCCACTAACAGACTTCAAACGGACTTTCCGTTTGAGCGACCAGTGTATTCCTCTATTGGCTCAAATTGCAATCCTCGAGCAATTCTATTTATAGAGAACTTATGGCGGAGTCTGATTAGCGTTCGCAACCCGAGTGAGCTGTCCGAGTCATAGAATCCGCGGCTATATACTAATACGCAACGGCGTAAAGTTAAAGAGACACTTCAATCTATCCGCCCCGCCGCACTGAACCGTCCTGACTTGCGAGCAGCCCTGCGAATGCTGTAATCTGATTGCTGTTTCCCGGAGCTGACGCTATGGCCTACAAACTAAACGTTAACGGGCGAGTTACGACGGTAGATGTATCGCCGGACACGCCTCTGTTGTGGGTAATTCGCGATGTGCTGAACTTACACGGCACCAAATATGGATGCGGGATCGGGCAGTGCGGGGCCTGTACGGTACACCTGGGCGGCCGCGCCGTGCGCTCCTGTCAAACCCCGGTTTCCGCTGCCACCAGTGCGCCCATCACTACTATTGAAGGGCTCTCCGCCGATGGAACTCATCCCGTGCAAGTGGCGTGGCAAGAAATCGATGTGCCTCAATGCGGCTATTGTCAAGCCGGCCAGATGATGTCGGCCGCCGCTTTGCTGGCCAGAAACCCCAAACCAAGTGACAAAGAGATCGATTCGGCGATGAATGGTAACCTGTGCCGTTGCGGCACCTACCTGCGCATTCGCCAGGCGATCCACAAAGCGGCTGAGCATGGAAACACCGCGTCCGCGCGGACCGTGCAGACAGCCGAAGCAAGCGGAATCAAATAAAGGAGGCCTCACACCATGTCCATCAATCGTCGTTCTTTTCTCAAAGTGACTGCGGCGAGTGGCGGCGGGTTACTGCTCAGCCTCTACTCCCAACCGAAAGCTTCTGCGCAAGGCCGGGGCCGCGGTGGTCCTTTTGGCGGTCCGGAGCCTGACCCGCACGTTTACATCAAAATCGCCCCCGATGGCACCACCACCATCATGGCCAAGAATCCGGAACTCGGCCAAGGCGTAAAAACCATGCTCCCCATGCTGATTGCCGAGGAGCTGGATGTCGAATGGAAGAACGTCAAGATCGAACAGGCCGATTTTGACGACACCAAATACGCCGGGCAATTCGCGGGCGGCAGCTTCGCCACGCCGTCCAACTGGGTGCCCATGCGGCAAGCCGGTGCAGCCGGCCGCGCGCTGCTCATCAAAGCCGCCGCGCAGAACTGGAATGTGCCGGAATCGGAATTAACCACTTCCGCGGGCAAAGTCCTCCACAAAGCCTCCAACCGCGCGGCCGGTTACGGAGAGCTGGCGGACAAGGCTTGGGCGCTGCCGGTCCCCGATCTGCGAACCCTGAAATTCAAAGATCCCAAGGACTACACCATCATCGGCAAACCGCTCATGCAGCGCGAGCTGCCCAACATCGTCACCGGCAAGCCGATCTTCGCCATCGACATGACGCGCCCCGGCATGTTGTTTGCCGTATATCAAAAGTGTCCGGTATTTGGCGGCAAAGTGGTCAGCGCCAATCTGGACGAAATCAAGAAGATGCCCGGTGTTCGTAACGCCTGGGTAGTCGATCGTCCCGAGATCACCGAACCCGTGCTCCCCCAGGATCCCGGCCTCGAAAACGGTATCGCTATTGTGGCTGACACCTGGTGGCAGGCCAATACGGCGCGCAAGAAACTCCAGGTCAACTGGAATGAAGGACCGAACGCCGATGCCAGCCAGAGCAGCACGGCTTTCGCCCAGAAGGCCGATGAACTCAGCAAGCAGAAGCCGCAGCAGACCCTCCGCAACGATGGCGACGTCGAAGCGGCTCTCTCAAGCGCTGCCAAGGTAGTGGAAGGGGCTTATTCGTTCCCGTTCATTTCCCACGCCCCGCTCGAGCCGCAGAACTGCACCGCCGATTACCGGGACGGCAAGTGCGAGGTCTGGACCAATAGCCAGATTCCCGGAAGCGGACGCACCCTGGCAGCCAAGGCCCTCGAAGTTGATGAGAAGAATGTCACCCTCCACATGGTCCGTGGCGGCGGTGGTTTCGGCCGGCGCCTCACCAACGATTACATGGTGGAAGCGGCCTATATCTCCAAGCTGGCGGGCGCTCCGGTAAAACTCCTCTGGGCTCGCGAAGACGATATGGCCCACGATTATTACCGTCCGGGCGGTTTCCAATACCTCAAGGCCGGCCTCGACAATTCCGGCAAAATCGTGGCTTGGCGGAATCACTTCGTCAGTTACGGCGATTTCGATGCTCAAAAAGGCCAGGTCAAATTCGTAACTGCCGCGGCCATGGGCGCCACCGAGTTTCCGCAGCGCTTTATTCCCAATTACGCCCTGCACGCTTCGGTTCAGCGTCTAGGCATTCGCACCGGCTCACTGCGCGCCCCCGGCAGCAATTCCTTCGCGTTCGTGATCCAGTCGTTCATCGACGAACTGGCTCATGCGGCCGGTAAGGACCCTGTCGAATTCCGTCTGGCCCTGCTGAATTCCGCTATCCCCGAGCCTGCAACGGGACGCGGTGGACGCGGTGGTTTCGGCGCCCCCGGCCTGAACGCCGATCGGATGAAAGGCGTCGTCCAACTCGCCGCCGAGAAATCCGGCTGGGGCAAGAGCAAATCCGGCAAGGGCCGCGGTATGGGCTTTGCCTTCCACTTTAGCCACCAAGGCTACTTCGCCGAAGTTGCCGATGTCAGCGTCGAGTCGGGCAACAAGGTGAAAGTGCATAAGGTCTGGGTCGCCGCCGATGTCGGCAGCCAGATCGTCAACCCCAGTGGCGCGGAAAACATCGTACAGGGAGCCGTTGTCGACGGCATGAGCGAGATGATGGGTCAGGAAATTACTCTCGACAGAGGCCGTGTAGTTCAAGCCAACTTCGACCATTTTCCGATGGTGCGCCTGGTCCAGGCTCCGCCCGCAATCGAGGTCCACTTCCTGAAGACGGACAATCCGCCGACAGGGCTGGGCGAGCCGGCTCTTCCGCCGATCGTCCCTGCGGTGGCCAACGCTATTTTCGCCGCCAGCGGCAAGCGCCTTCGCAGCTTGCCGATCGCCAAGTCCGGCTTTAGCTGGGCTTAAACCCGTGACCTGTGGGGCCAGGGCTTCCGCCCTGCCGCTGCCCTTCTGGGCGGCGTTGCTCGTCTGTGCTACCCTGGCCCCCGCCCAAGATCTCCGCACGGTTTCCTCCCCTAACGGCCAGCTCGAATTTCGCGCATTTATCACCCCTCCGTCAAAAGGCGCGCCCGATCGTCTTGGTTACCAGGTGTTTTACCAGGGAAAGCCTCTGATTGACACGTCCTTCCTTGCCTTCGAAATCCGTTACCAGACTCCCCTGGGCGAGAAACTCGGCTTAATCAACTCCTTCACATCCAACACCGCTTCCTACCATTCCCTCACCGCCGAATACATGCAAAACGGCACCACCGGACGCCGGCTCACGCTCGAAGTTCGCGCTTACGATGATGCTCTCGCCTTCCGCTTCCTCATTCCAAGAACCGTGTATCTGGAAAATATCGAAATCGAACAAGAGGACACGGAATTTCATTTCGCAGCCGATCCCGAAACCTTCCCCGTGCTGCTTTCCGGTTTTGATGCGCCCTCCAAGCCGCAAAGCCCGGCCAAGCTAAGCGAGATTTCCCCCGATGTCCTGATCGCCACGCCCTTAGTTGCGCAACTGCCCGGCATCGGTTGGCTCTCCATTTCGCAGGTTGGCGATTCGAATTATCCGCGCCTCTTCCTCAATCACTCCGATGACGACACTGTGATAGCGACGCTGCCCCCTCTACCGGGCCAAGCCACGATTACTGTTCGAACCACTACGCCGCTTGTCTGTCCGTGGCGCGTGGTGCTGATCGGCCCCTCGCGCGACAGCGTCGGAGAATCTCATGTTCCGGCCTCGCTCGCCCGCTGATGCATTTCGCACAACGCCCCACGCTCCTACGCGAAGGTGTACAATCACTGATCTATCCTGAGAAATTGTCATGAAAGCGAAATTTAGCGCGGCGTGCTTGGTGTTCGGGGTTCCTGCGTGCGCGGCCCTGTTGTTCGTGGGCGTCACGCAACTGCTCGCCGCCGCCTCCACGGAAACGGCTTCGCAAGGGAGCTACGAGCGTATTAAGGTGCATGGCAAATCGCTCGAGGGCAACCTCGAAGGCGATTCGCCGGATCGCGATGTCTCCATTTATCTGCCGCCCGGCTACGCGGCCGAGCGCAATCGCCGTTATCCGGTGGTGTACCTGCTGCATGGCTACACCAATTCCGATGAGGGATGGTTTGGTCCCGGCGTCAAATCGGGATTTCAAACCGCGGGCACCACGTTGCCCGCGGTAGCCGGCCGGGCAATGGCCAGCCGCGCCTCCAAGGAAATGATCCTGGTGATGCCCAACGCGTATACGGTTTATCAAGGCAGCATGTATTCCAACTCCGTCACTACGGGCAATTGGGAAGCGTTCCTCACTCGGGACCTCGTGGAATATATCGATAGCCATTACCGCACGATCCCGGAGCCGGCCAGCCGCGGTCTCGCGGGGCATTCCATGGGCGGCTACGGCGCCATCCGAATCGCCATGAAATATCCGGGCGTGTTCTCGAGCATTTACGTTTTGAGCGGTTGCTGCCTCACCGCCAATTTGAATCCCGGAAGAGGAGCGGCAGAGGCCGAAGCGATTCACAGCCAGGCCGAGGCAGCGAAAGCCGGGCGCGGTGTAGTGACTACGCTGGCGGAAGCCGCGGCCTGGTCTCCCAATCCGAAGAATCCGCCGCTATTTTTCGATCTGCCGGTCGAGGGGGGAATGCCGCAACCGGCGGTAATCGCGCGCTGGGCCGCCAATGCTCCGCTGGCGATGATCGATCAATACATAACCAATCTCCGGAAACTCCACGCCACCGCTATTGATGTGGGCGACAAAGATGGACTGGCTGCCAGCAACCGGCAACTGAGCGAAATCCTGACGCGCTACGATATCCGGAACAGCTTCGAACTCTACGAAGGCGACCACACCAACCGGATTCCGGAACGCATCGAAACGAAAGTCTTGCCATTTTTCTCCAATAACCTTTCATTCACGGGGAAGCACTGAGGAACATCATGGCGTGGAAACTGACGATCGCAATGGCTCTGGCGGCTGCACTGGCAGCCCAAACCGGAGAGACCTATAAAACACGGTTATCGGCGGTGGCCGCCGACGCGAGAACACGGCCCGCGCTGGCGGGCAGCGGTTCGGCCACGGCGACGCTTTCCGGTTCGAAACTGACGGTAAGCGGATCTTTCGAAGGGCTTCTCTCGCCAGCCACTACGGCCGAGGTGCATGCCGCCATCGCGGCCGGAGTGCGTGGCCCGGTGATTCACGATTTATCGATTCCCCAGGCTACCGCCGGAGCCATTTCCGGTTCGGTTGACTTGACGCCGGATCAGATTGAGAAACTGCACAAGGGCGGGATATACGTTCAGATTCAAAGCGAGAAAGCCCCGGAGGGCGTACTCTGGGGTTGGTTTTTGCGTTAGGTGAGGAGGCGAAAAGCATGTCAGCCGCAATAAAACATTCTGTCCTGGTCCTGGTTTGTGTCCTGCTGGGCGCCATGGTGATCATGGGGCAGCAGCCGGGCGGCGCAACGGCGCCCGGACCGTATACCGCGCAGCAGGCAACCGCGGGACGCGCGGTTTACCAGTCTAGCTGTGCCGGGTGCCACGGAGCCGACCTGGGCGGTCAGGGCAATGCGTCCGCGCTTGCGGGCGGCCTCTTCATGGGGAGTTGGGGTGAGCGGACCACCAGCGACCTGGTGGGCTTCCTCGAAGGCGCCATGCCACCCAACAATCCCGGCAGCCTCGGGGAAGAGGCGTATCTGAACGTGGTGGCATTCCTTCTCGAATCTAATGGCGCACGCGCCGGCAATCAGCCTCTTACCGCGGCGTCCAAAACCACCATTCGCTCCGTGGCTACCGGCCAAGTCCGGCTAGTCGCGCAGGCAGGCGGCGGGGGGCGGGGCCGCGGCGGCCGTGGCGGACGTGGCGGCGGGGGCCAGGAGCCTTTGGGCGGCCGCGCTGAGGCTCCCATTCCCGCCACGCCACGCGGGCTGACTGTGGCCGGCGAAGTCAAGAACTACACCAATGTGACCGATGCCATGCTGCGTAGTCCCGATCCCGCGGATTGGCTGATGATCCGCCACGACTACCACGCCGACGATTACAGCCCCCTGATGCAGATCAATACCAGCAATGTGAAAGATCTGGAACTGCAATGGGTCTGGGCCATGAATGAGGGCACGAACCAGGCCGCTCCCGTGGTGCACAACGGCACCATGTTCATCAACAACCCGGGCAATATCGTGCAGGCGCTCGACGCGCGCACCGGCGATCTGATCTGGGAAAATCGCATCGGCAAGAGCAATACCGGAAGCTCCATGCGCGGATTGGCGATCTATGAGGACAAGGTATTTGTCACTACCGGAGAAGCGCACATTTATGCGCTCGACGCGCGCACCGGAAAAAATCTCTGGGATACCGTGATCGGCGACCGCACCTACGGCAACTACAGCACCTCGAGCGGCCCCATCGTCATCAAAGGCAAACTGGTGCAAGGTCTGGGAGGCGCCATGTGCTCCCAGTACCGCGAAGAAAAATGCTTCATCAGCGCCTACGACACCACGGACGGCAAACTCTTGTGGAAGTTTCACACCATTGCCAAAGAAGGCGAGCCGGGCGGCGATACCTGGGGCAAACTGCCGAGTCTGTTCCGCGCGGGCGGCGATACCTGGATCACCGGCAGTTACGATCCCGATCTTAACCTGACGTACTGGGGCGTCGCCCAGTCGAAGCCCTGGATGCGCGCCAGCCGCCAATCGGGCAACGGGGAGACTCTCTACGCCAATTCCACGGTCGCGCTGAACGCAGACACCGGGAAGCTTGCCTGGTATTACGATCACGCGCCCGGCGAATCGCTCGATCTTGACGAGGTGTTCGAACGCGTCCTGGTGGATGACAACGGCGGCAAATACGTTTTCAGCGCCGGAAAGGCCGGCGTGCTCTGGAAGCTCGATCGGAGAACCGGGAAGTATGTGGGCCACAAGGAAACGGTGTTTCAGAATATCTACGACTCCTACGATCCCCAAACGGGCATGCCGCATTACCGCAACGACATCATTGAAAACCAGATTGGCCAGTGGTTACAGAGCTGTCCCACTTCCGAAGGCGGCCATAACTGGCACGCTATGAGTTATCATGCCGGCACCAACCAGATCATCATTCCGGTAGCCCAGAGCTGCCAGGAGATGAATGCCCAGAAGGTGGAGTTGGTGGAGGGTGGCGGCAGCGCGGGCGGCGCGCAGAGGCGGTTCTTTGCGATGCCCGGCACCAACGGCGACGTCGGCAAACTGGCGGCTTACGATGTGCGCACCTTGAAAGAGAACTGGAAACTCGAGCAGCGGGCGCCATTTATGACCGCGGTACTTTCGACCGCCGGAGGCTTGGCCTTCGTAGGCGACATGAACCGGATTTTCCGCGCCGTGGACGTGCGGTCTGGTAAAGTACTTTGGCAAGCAAGGCTGGGGACTTCGGTGCAGGGCTTCCCGCTGAGTTTCAGCGTGGGCGGCAAACAGTACATCGCTGTCAGCACCGGACTGGGCGGCGGCAGCCCCCGCATGGTGCCCAGCGTGCTGGACCCGGATGTACATTACCCTGCCTACGGGAATGCGCTCTATGTGTTCGCGCTGAAGTAATCGATCGGGCGGGTTGCAGCCATGAACAGCGGTTGCTAGAGTGAAAAGAAGACATCTACGCACAAGCGCCCGTAGCTCAGTTGGATAGAGCGTCTGGCTACGAACCAGAAGGTCGGGTGTTCGAGTCACCCCGGGCGCACCATTCAAGCAAAAGCGAATCAGTATACAGGCGGCATCGTTAGGCTCTCCCGGTCCCGTTCCGTTGGCGTTTCCGCATGCTCTGTCTCTGGGCCACTCCTTTCAAGAGAATACCGATTTCGAGGGGCTTCCAGTGCTTCGGGCAGCTTCTCGACCGTTGATTCTCGGTCCGGTACCAAATCAGTTCGAAACATCGTGGCCGTGCTTGCTTCAAGGGCGATGGTCTCAAGGTGTCGACTTCTTGAATCGAATACGACCCTGGGCAAGGAGTCGCAGGCAACGTTTTTGAAAAGCCAATTGCCCGCGCGATGGTGAGCGCGGATTAACCGGTCATCGACAGTGACCTGGTAAAGAAGGTTCTCGCCACGCGCGCCCCGAAACGGCGGCTGCCGATTGGCATTTCCCTACCGCAAGATCAACAGGCTACGCTTGGCGTCCTCTTCGAACCGCGATCCTTTCCGGGATGCTCGCGAAGAATTCGTATACCGCCTGGAAGTCTTCTTTCTCCAGGTAGGGGAAATCCTTCAAAATCTCATCCTCCGTCATCCCGGAGGCTAGGTACGATGCAAGGTCATAAACCGTGAAGCGCAGGCCCCGAATGCAGGGCTTGCCTCCCATCTTGCCCGGTTGGACCGTGATGCGGGGATTTAGGCCTGCCATTTCGTAATCATAATGCCTCCGGTGGAGCCGCTCGATCTCCAGTAACATCGCGAGATAGGAAAAGTCACTCCGGGCGCACCACTCTGCAGGCTGTTTCCCACAATGCCCTGACGATCTCGGGTTGGTGTAATTCGTGTATACTTTGGCGCGGGGGCTTGTTCATGAACCGTGTAACGCTGCTGGCAACTGCCGTATTGACTTTGGGTAACGCTTTCGCCGCTATCAACGATCCGGTGCGTTTGGATACGGGTTTGGTATCCGGCTCGGCTGCTTCCGGTTCGGATGTGCGGGCGTTCAAGGGAATCCCGTTCGCAGCGCCGCCGGTTGGCGATCTGCGGTGGCGCGCGCCGAGACCCGCCGCACACTGGGACGGTGTACTGAAGGCTGATGAGTTCTCTCCGGTGTGCATGCAGGATACCGGGAGCCGCGACAGCCAGAAAATGAGCGAGGATTGCTTGTACCTCAACGTTTGGACCGGCGCGCGGTCGGCGCGGGAGAAGCTTCCCGTCATGGTGTGGATTTACGGCGGCGGCTACTACCGTGGCTCGGGCTCGCTGCCTATGTATGACGGTGAGGCGCTGGCGAGAAAGGGCGCGGTGGTGGTCACGTTCAATTACCGGTTAGGTCCTTTCGGTTTCTTTTCCTATCCGGAATTGACTAAGGAATCCGATCGCCGCGGCGCGGCCAATTTCGGCGTGATGGACGCTCTCGCTGCTTTGCAATGGGTCCAAAGAAATATCGCCGCATTCGGTGGCGATGCGAAGCGTGTCACGATCTTCGGCGAATCGGCGGGCGCCGGCATGGTGGCCAACTTGATGACCGTGCCGCAGGCCAAAGGTTTGTTCCAGCGCGCCATCGGTGAGAGCAGCGCCTGGGCCACGACCAGGGTCGAGCGGTTGAACACGCTGGCGGAAGCCGAGGAGGCGGGGACGAAATTCGCCGCTAGCCTCGGCGCACACTCGCTGGCGGAGTTACGCGCCAAGCCAGCCGAGGCGCTTCGTACCGACGGACGCGGCACTGCGCCGGTGGTGGATGGATGGCTCATACCGGAAGATCCGGGCAAGGCCTTCGCCGAGGGAAAGCAAATTCCAGTGCCGGTCCTGGTAGGTTCAAACCGCGACGAGTCTTTCGGCGGCAATTCGCGCGGCGCTGACCAGTTCGGCGAACGCGCGCGGAACCGGTTCGGCGATTTGGCTGACGCGTTCCTGCGGCTGTATCCATCCTCCTCCGACGATTCGGCCTTCGCTGCCGGCCGTGATGAGATGGCCTTCGTGATGCGTAATTGGGCGCGGCTGGCGTCCGGTTCGGGTAAGGCCAAATCGTACGTCTACTATTTCACGCAGCAGCCTCCGCCTGCGCCCAACGCCCGCGGACCTTTGGCCGTTGGGTCGCATGGCAGTGCGATCCACACCGCCGAGATTCTATACGTGTTCAATCATTTGAACGGCGGGCGCGCATGGATCGACGCCGACCGCCAGGTGGCCGACACGATGTCTTCCTATTGGGTGAACTTTGCCGCGAACGGGGACCCCAACGGCAAAGGGCTTGCGAAATGGGCTGCCTACGATGGCAAGACCCGCAATGTCATGGTGTTCGGAAATAAACCCGAAGAGGGACAGGCTCCCACCGACGCCCGGCTGGCGTTCTTTCAGTCGTATTTCGAAAGCCTGAACGCGAAATAAGTCTAGATATTTGAGGCGATCCACTATGGCCAAAGCGAAAAAAACGGCATTCGGAAGAAGAGGCTTTCTCAAAGGAGCGGCTGCCGGAGCGGCATCGCTTGCGGCGCACCCCACCAGCGCGCAGCAAGCGGAAACTCCGCGCGGCGCGCGCAATGGGACCGCCCGTCCGAATGCGGCCACACTCGCAGCCGATACCGGGGCGCGCCCGCCACAACCGGCCGGCCGCGTGATCGAACGTCCCGGGTCGGATTTCATGGTGGATGTGCTCAAGACACTGAATCTGGAATATCTCGGCTCCAACCCAGGTTCTACATTCGAATCGCTGCACGAATCGATCATCAACTACGGCCAGAACCGCATGCCGGAGTTCCTGACCTGCTGCCACGAAGAATCCGCCGTCGGGATGGCACAGGGTTACGCCAAGATCGAAGGCCGGCCGATGATGGCGCTCATTCACGGCACTGTCGGGTTGCAACACGCGGCGATGGCCATCTACAACGCCTTCGCCGACCGTGTGCCGGCGTACCTCGTAGTGGGGAACCATGCGGATTCGGCGGTGCGGAGCGGGATTGAGTCCTACCACAGCGCGCAGGATATTGCGGCGTTGGTGCGCGACTTTACGAAGTGGGACGACGAGCCGGTATCGCTCGAAGGCTTCGCGGACTCAGTGGTCCGCGCCTACCAGTTCGCCACTACTCCACCGATGGGCCCCGTGCTGCTGGTGGCCAACCATGAGTTGCAGTCGAACCCGGCGCCCCCGCGCGAGCCGCGCATCCCCAAGTTGACTATGGCGGCGCCGCCTCAGGGAGATGCCGCGGCAGTGGACGAAGCAGCGCGCCTGCTGGTGGAAGCGGAGCGTCCGGCGATTGTATGCGAACGCGGCGTGCGCACGGAAGATGGTGTGAAACTGCTGGCCGGCTTGGCCGACGCGCTCCATGCGCCGGTGAACTGTACCGACCGGAATTGCATTCCGACACACCATCCGCTCGCTGGAAACGGAGGCCCGGGCTATCAGCCTGATGTGATTCTGGCTCTCGAAGTCACCGATCTATCCCGGGTGGCGCGGCAGGCGCGAGCCCGCGGCGGCAAAACGATCAGCATCTCTTCGATCGATCTCTTCCACAAGAGCAACATTCAGGATTTTGGCCGGTACGCGGATGTTGATCTGGAGATTGCCGCTGACGCCGAGACCACGCTGCCGGCGTTGCTCGAAGCTATCCGCCGCCGGACTACTGCCGATCGCAAGCGGGCAATGGAAGACCGCGGTAAGAAAATCGCGGCGGCGCACAGAGAAGCGCACAACCGGCTGGTGGATGAGGCTGCTTACGGCTGGGACGCCAGCCCGGTTGCCCTAAGCCGCCTGTGCGCGGAGTTATGGCCGCTCATCAAGAATGAAGACTGGTCGCTGGTCTCGTGGCAGGGATTTATCAGTAGTTGGCCGAATCGCTTGTGGACTTTCGACAAACTGTACCAGTACATCGGTTCGCACGGGGGCGGCGGCATGGGAGGAGGCCTTCCGGCGGCGGTGGGCGCCGCGCTGGCGAACAAGAAGCATGGCCGCCTCTCCATTAATATCCAGGGCGATGGCGACCTGAACTACGCGCCAGGAGTGCTGTGGACCGCCGCGCATCACCGGATTCCGATGCTGACAATCATGCACAATAACCGTGGCTATCACGCCGAGCTGATGTTCGTCGAGCAGCAATGCAGTCTGCACGACCGTGGTCAGGACAATGCCCACATCGGCACCAAATTGTGGGATCCGAATATTGACTACGTGAAAATTGCCGAAGGCTACGGTCTGCATGCCGAAGGTCCGATCACCGACCCGAAAGACCTGGCGGGCGCATTCCGCCGTGGTATCGAGCGTGTGAAGGCCGGCGAACCGGCGCTGATCGACGTGATTACGCAGCCGCGGTGAAGACGTTTTGCACGCGCGTCAAACTTCCAGCATGGCTGTGCTATCGCCGAACTTATCCAGGTGAACGCCCATTTTGTCCAGCAGCGCCAGCATGAGATTCGACATCGGAGTGTGCGCCGGGGAACTCAGGTGACGGCCGCCTTTTAGCTGTCCGGAGACGCCCCCGGCCACCACGATGGGAAGCGGATCGTGATCGTGCTGATTGCCGTTGCTCATGCTGCTGCCGTAAAGGACCGCGGCATGGTCCAGCAGGTTGCCATCGCCATCGGGTGTGGCCCGCATCTTCTCGAGTAAATAAGCGAGCACCTGCACGTGGTAGCGGTTAATGAGCGCGAATTTGTCCATGTTGGCGCGCACATTGGAATGGTGCGAGGCCGTGTGGAAGCCGTCACGCACGCCGCTTGCGGGGTAGGTCGCTCCGCTGGTGTCGCGCGCGTACATCATGGTCGCGATGCGCGTGATCTCGGCGCGGTAAGCGAGCACCAGCAAATCCCACATCAGCTTGATATGGTCCTCGAATGCTTCGGGGATTCCGACCGGCGCTTCCGGAACATTCAATTCGTTGGCAGATTGCTGAGCAGCCTTCTGAATCCGCCGCTCAATTTCGCGGATGTCATCGAGATACTCCGTGAGGCGGACGCGGTCGCTGGGATCGAGCCTGCTCTGAAGGCGCGCCACCTTATCGGTGACCGAATCGAGAATGCTGCTGTCCTGCTTCTTGCGTGCCAGGCGCTGCGCCGCATTGCTGCCATCGCCGAATAGCCGCTCAAAGACCACCTGGGGGCTGTTCTCCATCGGCAGGGGCAGCGTCGCGGTCCGCCACGAGATGGTGTTGTAATACGCGCAGCCGTAGCCCGAGCCGCAGTTCAAACCGACTTCTTCGATGGCCAATTCGATCGATGGCAGCGGCGTGTCCTGCCCGATATGTTCGGCTAATAGCTGATCGAGCGTCATGCCTGCGTGCACCGAGCCTTTTTCCGGATGCGCTCCACTCAGGAACACGGCGGCCGAGCGCGCGTGATCCGCTCCGGCGTCCGAGCCAACCCCTCCCGCCAATGGATGCGCCAGGTTGCTGAACACGTTCACGCGATCGCGCAGTTTCTCTAGAGGCTTCAGGCTCTCAGAGAGCTCGAAACCCGTGCCATCCTGCGTAGGCGTCCACTTGTCCATAGTCGCGCCATGCGGGACGTAGATACCAAGGAACCGGCTCTTGGGGACTGCCGCGGTTTTGCTCAGCGGCGTCTGAGCGGGCAGCATCGAATCCAGCAGGGGCAACGCCAGGGTAACTCCCATGCCGCGCAAGAACGTGCGGCGGGGCAAATGTTTTTTGGTGATATACATCATGGCTCGACTCTCAATCCGCCTTTCGGCTACTGGACGCTTCTTTCATTCGCATCTGAAACGGTGCGCTCTTCACAATTCCCAATACAAGCTCGGAGAACCGGTACCGGTTGGGAGCCGCATCATGCATGATGGCGCGCACCACCGGCATATCGTAGTATTTCGTTTCCCGCCCGATTCCGTACATCAGCAGCTTTTCCGTCATCGTGCCGACAAACGCGTCGGGACGGTCGAGCAAGGCTTTCCGTAAACTTGCCGGTCCATCGATCGGGGTGCCATCCACCAATTGGCCGGAGGCATCGATCGGGAAACCGGAATCCACGGTGCGCCATCGGCCGATGCCGTCGAAATTCTCGAGCGACAGTCCGATCGGGTCCATAATCTTGTGGCAGCCAGCGCACACCGGGTTGGAACGATGCGCTTCCATGCGCTCCCGAACGGATGTGGCCGCCGCGCCCGCCGCGTTTTCCTTCAGGGGAGGCACATTGGGCGGCGGTAATGGCGGTGGGCTGCCCAACAAATTCTCCAAAATCCATTTACCGCGCTGGACCGGCGATGTACGGTTGGCGTTGGAGGTGACCAGGAGCATGCTCCCTTGCCCCAGCAGGCCGCGGCGCGCATCACTCGGAACGGGAACGCGCCGGAAGTCGGGGCCGTAAACATTGGGAATGCCGTAATTCTTCGCAAGCCGTTCGTTGACGAACGTGTAATCGGCATCGAGCAGGTCCAATACGGAGCGGTCTTCGTGTACGATGCTGGCAACCAGCATCTCTGTTTCTTTCTGGAATGCCTGGCGCAAATTGTCGTCAAAATCCGGGAACTCGCGCGAATCGGGATTAGCACTCTTGAGATCGCGCAAGTAGAGCCACTGGCCCGCAAAATTCGTCACCAGCGCGCTGGCGCGCGGATCGCTGAGCATTCGCCGTGTCTGTTGTTCGAGGATGGCGGGATCGTGCAGCTTGCCCTGAATAGCCAGGTTCAGCAACTCATCGTCGGGAATACTCGACCAGAGAAAGAATGACAGGCGCGAAGCGAGTTCGGTATCGGTGATGCGATAGGGCGTATTCGGCGCGACGCTCGAGGGTGGCGGCTCGAACCGGAAAACAAATTCCGGGTCCGCTAAAATGCGGCGGAGCGCCATTTCGATTCCTGCGTCGAAACTGCCGGTAGCAGTGCGTTCCCGCTGGTAGAAGCTGAGGAGCGTTTCGAGATCGCCATCGTTCGGAGCGCGGCGAAATCCGCGGCGCACGAGGTTGGAGATAATCTGCCTGGCGCACGGAATCTCGTCGGCCGCTGCGCTGGGGTGGCAGATAAAGAATCGCCTGCGGCTGGGCGTATCGCCCGGGCCGGCCGCCTGGTAAGGGCCGGTAATGTCGACGCGCCCGAGGTGCGGAACCGTGGTGTACCCGTACTGCATGCCGATGTTGGGATCGTTGGTGCTGTTCAACGGGCGATGCACCAGGTCTTCGATCGCCGCGTAGCTTTTCTCGAGAAATGCGACGCCAAGATTTTGCGGGCCGGCCTTCACCTGGACGCGGAATTCCAGATGAATATCCGGAGTCATTTTGGCGCGCTCCTCCTGAGGATCGGAGAGTGGCTCCAGCGGAATCGGCGAACCGGGCTTTTCGCGCATGAAGAACATCGGCACTTCGTCCAGCTTGTACAGTTTGATCCGCTGGCCGTTCAGGGTAACTTCCAACTCCTGTCCTTCGGCTCCCTCCCCGAATACCTGGCCAAAGCTGAGCTTGGTAAGCGACAGTTTGATCGAATATTCGCCATCGAGCGGGAAATTGTGACGGATGACCGTGCCACCGCGTGTTCCAAGCGGCTGGCCATCGAGTGTCTCGGTTTGCGTGAGATCGCCTTTGACGGTGTAGGTGACATCCGTAGGCGCGGTTTCCGGGTCGCCCACCGCAAGCCGGCTGATCTTCGCCGCCGCGGAGACGTAGCGTTCGAGCAGCGCAGGGGAAACCCCCAGGACATCGGCGATGTTGTCAAAGCCGTTGGAGGAATCATCGGCCGGCAGCAGCGTGGCAGGGTCCACTTCGACGGCCAGCAAATCCCGGATCGCATTAGCGTACTCGCCGCGATTCATGCGGTGCAACGGAGTCCGGCCAGGGTTCGGATTTGCGGCGGCAGCGCGGTCGAGCGAATCTTCCAGCGTGCTGGTAAAGGCGTCCAGGGTTTTACGGTCGGGCCGTCTGGCGCCGGCCGGCGGCATCATGCCGGCTCGCAGCTTGCGCACAACCTTCTCCCAGGTTTCGGCGTCTCGGCCAACGTGTTCCAGCTCCAGCTTGTCGAGAGCCAGGCCGCCGGTATTCAGCTTTTGGTTGTGGCAGGTGATGCAGTATTGATTGAGCAACGCCTGCGGGGCGATTTCTTGGCCCCAAGCGGATGAGGCCGCTACCACGGCCACGGCCAGCGGAAATTGTAGGGCGAAGCTTTTCATTACCGCGGCACCGCCGCCGTGGTTGCTTCCGCGCTGCCCATTAACTGGTTGAGCAGCGCGATGGCTTTCGGTTTCGCTTCGGGAGGCCGCACGGCCAGAAAGATACCCTGCGCGAAAATCATCGGCGTCCGTCCGGCGATATCCTTCACGTCCAGTTTGGCGCCATGGTCGGCCAGAATCTGAATGATCGATACCCATCCGCGATTCGCTGCGCCGTGCACGGCGGTCAAGCCCAGCGAGTTGGCGGCGTTCACTTCCGCTCCACGATCCAGACACAGCTTGACGGCTTCGATGTACGCCTCCTCGCTGTGACTGTAGGTCTGGCCGGGAATCCAGTTGATGCCCGATGCGGCCATGAGCGCGGTAGTCCCCTGCGTGGTCTGGATGTTCGGGTCAGCGCCGTTTGCGAGCAGCAGCCGCATCACCTCGATATCGCCGGATAGAGCGGCGCGGATGAACGGCGTTTGCCCGTCAAAGTTCACCCAGGAGGCATCGAACTGCATCAGGCCGTGTACGGGAACCGTGTCGGTTCTGAGGTTTGTATCAGCTCCCTTCTGAAGCAGCGCCTTGATTAGGTCCAGCGGGTCGCGCCCATCGGTCGGAAGGTCGCCGTATTTTTCGTGATTGAAGTTGCGGAGATCGATGGCGGCAAACAACGCCGCGCGATGATAATCGTCGGCCGCATTCGGATTGGCGCCCCGTGCGAGCAACTCTGTCGCGAGTCCGACCTGCCCGTTGAGCAAAGCAATGATCAGCGGTGTGGTGTGATTGCCGGAGGATTGGTTGCTATCGGCTCCGTGATCGAGCAGGAGCCGCATCATATCGGCGTTGCCGTCGCGCACCGCAAAGAGCAGAGGCGTCATGCCGCCATCGGCCGTCGGCAGTGCGCGCTGCCGGATGATTCCTGTTCCCGAGGCTCCGCCGGCGCGCGCCGGCACATACTCGCCCTGGGGTATCGTCACCTTCGTGTGGCCGTTAATGTCAGCGCCGCGCGATAAAAGCAGCTTGACCACGTCGGTATGATTTTCGAGCACCGCCCACATGAGCGCGGTCTGCTCGTGCACACTCTCTTTCGCATTGACATGGGCGCCGCGATCGAGGAGCAATCTGACCGCGTCCAGACTACCGGCGCGGGCCGCAGTCATGAGAGCCGTTTCTCCGCCTGCATTGGCGCTGTCTGGATCGGCACCCGCGTCTAACAATATGCGGAGCATCGGGGCGCTTCCGTTCATAGCCGCGAGAGCCATCGGAGTAACGCCGTACCGGTTTACCGCTTTGATATCCGCTCCGGCTTGAATGAGTGCTTTGGCCGCGTTGCCATCATCGCGGCGCACCGCCCAGTGCAACGCGGTGGTGCCATCGGGTTGCGGAGCGTTAATGCGCGCGCGATCGGCCGGCAGAGAGCGGAGAACCGACGTGTCGCCCCGCATGATGGCGTCGGCCAATGAAGAATCGGCGCCGGCGGCAAATACCGCGCTTCCACCGCCCAGCAACGAAACCAGCAGCACAATCGGAATTTGGCGCAAGTTCCCTCCCCGCAGTCTCGTCCTCGAACGAAACGGTCTACTTATTCGATCATTCCCGCATGCCCGCGTCAAGCCTTTGATTTGTTGCGCTTTGCCGTGGATAAATGCTACCTGTAAGAGCGGTAAGAGGGCCTTCCTTATGAAAGTGCTGGTTATCGACGTTGGCGGCACCCACGTTAAGATTCTTGCAACCGGTCAGCAACAGCCCATGAAATTCCTATCGGGCCCGAAGATGACCCCGAGACAGATGGTTTCCCAAGTTCGGAAGGCCGCCAGCGGTTGGACCTATGGCGCAGTTGCCATCGGTTATCCAGGACCGGTGCTGCGGGGCCGCCCGATCGCCGACCCGTACAACTTGGGTCGGGGCTGGGTAGGATTCGATTTCCATAAAGCATTCGGAGTCCCGGTCAAGGTCGTCAACGATGCTGCGATGCAAGCGTTGGGAAGCTACCGGGGCGGCAAGATGCTCTTTCTCGGACTAGGCACTGGCCTCGGAACGGCAATGGTTGTAGACGGTGTTGTGGAACCGATGGAATTGGGTCATCTCCCTTACAAGAAGGGAACCTATGAGGAGTACGTTGGCGTAAAGGGATTAGAGAAGCACGGCAAGAGGAAATGGCGGCGCGATGTCGCCGATGTAGTCGCCCGCTTGCTCGCTGCCCTCGAACCCGATGACGTGGTTCTCGGCGGAGGGAATACCAAAGAATTGAAAGAACTGCCTCCCCATTGCCGGCTGGGAGACAACAGCAACGCGTTTCTGGGTGGATTTCAGCTTTGGCAGAAAGAACGCACGGGTAAAGGTTCCCGCCAAACACCTCCGCAGTAAGAGTACAGCTTTAACGCGATCATGGGTAGCCTTGAAGTCTTGGCTCGCCGTGCTTCCACTGCGGCGGAAGACCGTATCCATCACGATTCGGCATTTTCACCTTAGGCAGACTCTGGGCATCCAGGACTTCATCCTCCTTAATGACACCGTTCTTATAGAGGAGGAAAGCGGTGAGTGAGTACACCTCGTCCGGCGCGAGTGTCCCTTCCTTGCCTAGAGGCATGCCGCGGTTGATGTAATCCCATATCGTTGTAGCGTAGGGCGAGTGTACACTCATGGTGTTCAAATCGTTGACGCAAGGGGCCAGGCAAAAGGCAGAGGTGTCCGGCTTCACATCCTTCCGGCTAATCAACGTAGGTGCATGCATGCCTGATCCGCTTGCCCCGTGGCATCCTGCGCACCCTTTGCGTGTATAGAGCACCGCACCTTCTTTGGCTGTCCCGTGGCCCTGCGGAAGTTCTTTGCCTGTGGGGCTGATGGCGATGTCCCATTTATGGATTTCTTCCGCAGAGGGGGTCCTGCCAAGGCCATAAGTGGGCGATTGCGACCACACAATCTGAGAAATTCCAAAGATCGCAGCGAATAGATAAATCTTACGCCAGACCATTGTGCACGCTCCCATCGCTCGCGATTTTCCACGGTTGAACGGAATTATCGGCCCCTGGGACCCGGAAGTTCTCGTCCAAAGGCTTGTTCCAATACTTAGCGGCCTCCGCCCGGGTCGGTTGAACCGTGCCCAATTCATCGGTGCAGCGCGACATCAGCTCACATTCTTTTCCATCCCACTTCCAGTTGAGACCAAATCGGGTATGCGCCATGGGATGCGCGGGCGATCGCAGGTCGGCACTCTTCCAACTCCGGCCGCCGTCGGTGGAAACTTCCACTCCGCGGATTGCGCCAGCGCCAGACCACGCCAAGCCGCTGATTTCGTAGAAGCCGGGTCCGGACAACTGCTGGCCGCCGGAAGGATAAGTGATGACGGATTTCGGCCCGATCTGGTGAGTGAGCGCCGCCACCTTCGGGTCGGGGTTGATGTGTCCGTAGTCGTCATAGGTCATATAATAACGGTCGACGACCTTGATTCGCCTCAGGTACTTGATCTGATAGATGCCCTCGAAACCGGGAACCATGAGCCGCAGGGGGAAGCCTTGCTGGGGACGGAGTGGCTCGCCATTCATTGCGTAGCACACCACGCAGTCGTCCAGGGCCTTGGCAAGGGGGATACTGGAGTCGCCCTTAATCTCCTCGGCTCCTTCGGCAACGATCCAGGACGCTGAGTTTTGCACGCCGGCCTCCTTGAGCAGCAAAGGGAGCGGCACGCCAGTCCATTCGGCGCAACTGGTCAGTCCATGCGTTTCCTGCACGGTTTTGTGAGTGGGCCGCGCCCGGTTTCCGAGGCACTCGATGAAGTGAACCCGGGAGACGTAGGGGAGGCGCTTGAGATCTTCCATGGTGAAGATCAGCGGCCGATCGACCATACCATGGATCATGAGACGGTGCTCCCGCGGGTCGATATCGGGAACATACGCGCCGCGGTGAGTTGCCGTATAGAAGAGCGAGGATGGCGTAATGATCCCGAACGAATCCTGAAGTGGAGTCAGGACATGAAACGTAAGCCCGAATTCGTCCGGCGAATGTCTCTCAGCCACGGGAATACGCACCGAGGTGACAAAACGAGAGCGATCGCCATAAGCGATCAGTTCGTCCACTTTTTTGGACGGCATCCCCTGGGCTTGGCCCTTGGCAACCTCTCTGCCGCCTGCGCCTAGACCGGCTAACGCGACGCTATTCTTCAAGAATCCACGGCGATTAAAACTCTTAGAAGCCATGAGTCTCTCCTCTCGGCCCGAGCTATTCGGGCTGCGTTCCCGCTTTGATATGCCCTTCCTGAATGTCTTTGTTATTTTCCTCGCAAGAGTATTCCATGATTTCCCACTCCGGGTGCAAGTTCCACGTCCGGATGCTATCCCATTTTCGTGTATAAGTCTTCGGATCGTCGATTGTGAGGACGTAATCGATGTGGCCCAGATCGCGGCGTGTATACCGCTCGATAGTGTGTAACTGATCGCTCACGGGATGTCCGATGGTATCGACGCGCGTCTTGCCGTTGAAGCCGATGGTGTCGATCACCAACGTGTCGCCTTCCCAGTGGCCGACCGAGTTGCCGAACCAGGTGGGGTCGGGGTTTTTAGGATGTTGGCGGCCATCGATGGGTACTACGTGGAACCACGTGTTCTGCTCCCACAGAAAAGCAATGTATTTATCATTCTGGATGATCTGAACGGGATGTGGCCCTCCGACCGAACGCAGCAAGCCAAAAGGCAGACAAGTTCCGGCGTAGTCGCCTTTGGCGGCATCGTAGCTCTCCCACTGCTGCCTGCCCCAAGCCGTGTACGGAAGTTCCCCGGAAGGTTTGCAGCAGCGCTCTGCCTTGGTGACATCGGCCATGCGCGGAGGTTGCCATACACCGCTGAAGTCCGGTTTGCCGCTAGCCGTTCGCGGAACCGGTCCTGTGGGAGCCTTGTATCCGGGCGTCTCATCCCCCGCGGCGGAGTGCGTGAAGAACGGAATTATCACCACAGCCACGGCCGCAAGTCCGATGCTTGCCGAACGCTTACTCATTGCGATTAACCCTCCTGTTTACCCAGTACGTGGCGTTATTCTATCCGCATATATTGATGGTGTCCAGCCCAGGCTGTTCCGTGTGTTCCGTGGGGGCATGGTAATGGGGTCAGGACCGCTTAGGGCGCAATCGCTTCGAGGGGCCGGCGGCGCGTCTCGATCATGCCGCCGGCTGCCAATGCGCCCAAGATGCTAATCGCCGCGAAGACCTGGAAAACGGTAGCTACGCCTCCGTGTCCCACCATGAAGCCCACCAGGGTAGGGCCGGCTGCGGAAGCGAGGCGCAGCCAGGCGGTCGCCATGCCGGTTCCGATGGCCCGCATACGTGTCGGATAGACTTCGGGCGTATAGAGATACAAAACTGCATTGGCCGAGCCGATGACGCCATAGCTCAATGTCCCCAAAATGACCACGCTCAGCGCGGTGCGCGCCCCGGTGATTCCCAGAATGGCGAGCAACACGGCGCACACCAGAAAGCAGGCTAAGGTCCAGTTGCGGCGCCCAATCCGGTCAATCGAAAACGCACAGATCAGCACGAGAATCACTTGCGCCACGTTGGTGAGAGAGGCTGCGCGGAGCGATGGGCGCAGGCCGAGATGATAGACGCCGGTGTAAAGACTGGGCATCCAGTTGTTGAGGCTGTTGGCCACGAAGTAAGCGCACGCCCAAAGCGCCCAGACAATCAAAGTGCGCCGGCGGTAGAAGTCGGAGAGCGGCTCGCTCCAGCGAGTCGGGCGGCCGAGAGCTTCCCGATTGATTTCGGGTCCGGCGCCAAGGCGCGCGCCTGCTCCCACGCTTGCTTCCATCTGCTTGACGATGGCTTCGGCTTCGGCGGCGCGTCCCCGGGCGATCAGCCAGCGCGGCGATTCCGGCAGGCGCGCCAACAGAACGGCAATCACGCAACAGGGAATCGCGCCGATCAGGAAGATGGCCTTCCAACCGAGGGCCGGCACCAGCCACGCGCCCACCTGGCCGGTGGCCATCAAGCCGGCGGGGAAGATGATCTCGTAAACCAGAAAGAAGCGCCCCCGCCCGCGCGCCTGCGATAGTTCACTGATATAAGCGGCCGCTACTGGCATTTCGCCGCCGATGCCGATGCCTTGGACGAGGCGGCACGCGAGCAGCGCATAAAACCCATTGGCCCACGCACAGCCGAAGCTCATCACCGCCATGATCGTTACGGCCACGGTGGCGCTGGGAACGCGGCCGAACTTCTCCGCCATCCAGGTGAACAGAAATGCGCCGGCCAGTTGCCCCACGTACGCGATCGCAATCAGAACACCCACCCGCTGCGGCGACAGGCGCCACAAGCCGGTCAGAACGGGGAGCGCAAAGGCGAGGGAGAGAGCGCTGAAGGCGTCGAAGAATGTCGCGCTGCCCATGACGAGGCGCGGCCGCAGATGCCAGTGCGTGGTGGGAATGCTTTCGATGCGGGCGAGTAGAGAGGCGGCATCGAAATGCTCGCGGCCCGGTGTCATCGCCGCCTCATGCTATGCGCGTTTCCACCGGAGGCAAAGGAACGCTCCAGGCATCGTAGCCGTAGAGCCAGGAGGTGTCTTCATCGCCGCCTCTCATCCATGTGTTGGCGCTGGAGATGGCTTGAATGCGAGAAGTTCGCCGTTTGCGATGGGCTTCGTAGCGGCGGAAAGCACCCTCGATGTCTTCGCCTTCCGTCTCTTGCAGGCAGCGGGCCAGCACGGCGGCATCTTCGATAGCCGTGCCAGCTCCCTGCGCCATGTAAGGCGTCATGGGGTGACAGGCATCGCCCAGCAGCACCACGCGCCCGCCGCTCCAACGGTCCAGCGGTTCGCGCTCCAGGATCGCCCACTTGTGGCAATCGGGGCAGGCGGCAAGCACCGCGCGGACATCGGGGTGAAAGCCGGAGTAGGCCTCTCGCAGCTCGCGCACATCACCTTTGGCGGACCACGATTCCGGCGTAAGCCACTCGGCCGGCTCGGGCACACTGGTCACGAAGTAGATCTCGCTGCGGTGGCAAGTTATGTAATAGATGACGATGTGGCGGTCCGGGCCCCACCACTTGGTGCGGGAGGGGCCTGCATCAAAGCCGTTCAGCAAAGCTGCGGGGAACACCGCGCGATAGGCGATGCGGCCCTTGTGGATGGGCTGGTCGGCGCCGATGATCATTTCGCGCACCGCAGAATGGACGCCATCCGCTCCCACTGCAGCGCCGGCGCGTGCGCTAGACCCATCCGCAAACCGGAGCGTAACCTCCGAGGAATTCTGCTCCAGACCAGTGAGCTTTTTGTTGCGGTGAATGATTTCCGGCGGCAAAACGGAGAGCAGAGCGTCGTGCAACTCGGCGCGGTGCACGCAGAGGTACGGCGCGCCAAAGAGGTCTTCCGGCATGGGCAACTCGCGCAGCAGCGCGCCGGTGTCCCATTCGCGGTTGAGGTGGGAATAGGGCTGGAAGGCCACGCGGCCGAGGCGCTGATGGATGCCGATGCGGCGCAGCACCTTCATGGCGTTAGGCATGATCTGGATGCCCGCGCCCACGCGCGCGAAGTGGCTGGCCTGTTCGTATACCTGAACGGCGAATCCCGCCTGGCGCAGAGTTGCGGCTGCGGTGAGACCGCCCATTCCCGCGCCGATGATTGCTATCGAAAGTGGATGCGTGGGCAACCTGGTGAGATAGGTTATCACGCAGTGCAGGCACCGCGTGGAACCCCACCGAATCGTGGGGCATCTAACGTTCTAGGAAAGGATGTTAACTATGGCTAAGCTTTGGAGGTTGCCTCTCGGGCTGGCCGCTGTTGGAATGTTGGTGGTAGCGAGTGCCTTTGGGCAATCCTACGGTCAGAATTACGGTCCGAACTACAATCCGAACTACGGTCAAAACAGAGTTGCCCAGCCTGGTGCGGTGAACTACGTTGAAGGGAATGTTTCGATTAACGGACGTACGATCACGAACCAAACGGTCGGTACAGCGCTAGTAGAACAAGGACAAACGCTCGAAACGGCTCAGGGCAAAGCGGAAATGTTGCTCACTCCTGGGGTGTTTGTGCGGTTGGACAGTAACAGTGCCGTGCAACTGGTCCGCAGTTCGTTGGTGAATCCGCAGGTCCAATTGCAGAGGGGCCGCGCGATGATTGAAGTCGACCAGATCGCGAGGGAAAACAACATCTCGGTGCTGGTCAGCGGGTCAACAACGCGGCTAGACAAGAAGGGACTTTACGAATTCGACGCCGATACGCATTCGGTGGCGGTGTTTAAGGGAAAAGCGACGGTCCAAGTGGACGATCGCAACATCAATGTTGACTATGGGCAAGAGCTGATGTTGTCGTCCACGGGCAAGCTGAAAGCGCGGAACTTCAACCGTAAAGCGCCTGACGAACTGTATGCCTGGAGCAAGCTGCGCTCGGAATATATGGCGGAGGCCAACGCCTCATCAGCGCAGATGATTTACGTGGATAACCCGTGGTGGTGGTACGGGACGGGCTGGTATTGGAACCCGTGGTTTGACTCGTGGGCATTTGTGCCGGGCGGCGGATTTTTCTATAGTCCGTTTGGATTCGGATTCTATTCACCGGTGTATCTGGGAGCCTATGGTTTCCGAGGAGGCTATGGCTACCGTGGATTGCCTGGCCGTGGAGCATACGGATATCGGGGATTTGCTGAGGGCCCTGGACCGGGATTCCATGGAGGTGGTTTTGGCGGAGGCTTCCACGGAGGTTTCGGGGGAGGCGGAGGCCGACGGTAATTTACTTTGACTGACGCTACTGACTAGCTTTGCGTTCGCGGCCCTGGTGGGAGGCCGCGAACGTTTTTTTCAGAAATCACGCGCGGACGGCACCTGATACCGGTAGAAGCCGGCTGCGGATTTGATTCATAACATCCGACGCGAGGAAAGGTTTGCGAAGCACGGGAAAATTATGCTCTTCGCAGAGCGCTTCTTCTTCGGGCGGAAGTATTGTGCCAGTCATTACAATTACGAGCATGTTGGAAATCTGCCGCAAGAATTCCACTCCGAGTTCCACCCCATTTCCGTCCGGCAGCATGTAATCAAGCAAAGCAGCATTGGGCCTGTTCTCGCGTACGAGGCGTTGGGCTTCGGTGGCGGATTCGGCCGTGAGAAGGCGCCAACCGGCGTCGGCCATGAGACGTTCCAGGAAATGCAGCAGATCGCGATTGTCATCGACCAACAGAACCGTGGGATGGGCAGGAGCACTGGCCTCGTGCTGTTCGACCGTGTGGATGTTCAGCTTTTCCCGCTCTTCGGAAATATCCACGCGCACGCGCGATCCGGGGGTCACCTGATTGGTCACCACCAGGGCGGATAGTGGCTGCGTGAGTTGGCGATGGATGGTGCGCTTCAGTTCCCGGGCGCCGTATTCGGCACTGGTGCCCTTTTCGAGCAGAAACTGGCGGGTTTCAAATGGGACCTCAAGGGTAAAAGAACGATTGCCCAAGCGCGTATTGACGTGATTCTGCAGATCGGTGATCTGCTTATCCAGAATGGCGGAAAGGGATTCGGGAGTAAGGGGCTGATAGGTAATGATGCAATCGACGCGGTTTACAAATTCGGGTGAAAACCGCTTGCGCACGGAGACCAGGGCAATGTTCTGCAGCTTGCTGGTGAGATCGGGGCGGGGATCACCGGCCTGAGCGGATTGAAAGCCGAAATCGGGGTTAATCTCGCGAATCATTTCGCGGGCGCCCAAGTTGCTGGTGAGAAACACCAGGCTTTTTTCGAAGTTGACGGTGGAATTATCGCCCAGACGCAGGATTCCCTTATCAAGGACGCCGAGCAGGAGGCGCGTCATGGAAGGGGCAGCCTTCTCGATCTCGTCGAACAGGACGAGGGAGAGGGCGCACTTTTCACTGGTAATGGCATTGAGCTTCTGCTGGGTGAGCATCGGCTGCGTTTCGCGATGGCCTAGGTAACCCGGTGGGGCGCCGATCAATTTGGCCACTTCGTGTTCCATCTGGAACTCGCCGCAATCGATTTTGAGCACATTTTTTTCGGTGCCGTGCAGGATCTCGGCCAACGCTTCGACGGTTTTGGTTTTGCCGGTTCCGGTCGGACCGAGTAGCAGGAACACGCCAACCGGACGTCCTTCGGGGGCCAACCCGGCCTGAAACATCTGAATATACGGCACGATGACACGTGTCGCGGCTGGTTGTCCTACCACTTTCTGGGCAAGGACCGAGGTCAGGTCTTCAATCGTATCAGCTCCCTGTTTGCGTGTCCGAGACTGCGTGCCTTTCGGTTTTTCCACGCCATCCTCCGCCTTGATTATATTGGCCGGATTTGCTTTGACTCGGGTTTTCCGTCTCTCTTCAGGACGGTTCGGCTCTTTCATAGGGCAGACTTGGCTTTTGCTTCCAATAGTTTACGGTCACAGGGAAGACCGGCCAAAAAACTTGCCCGAGCTGTGACCTCCCTGCGCACTGCCTCTTTTTTTAACATACCGGAGTAGTTTTGGAACGTTCGATCGTGACCAAATAGTACCGGAAGTTCGGGAATTTTCTCTCGGGATTACCGATGGCGGAAAGTTATGCGTCCTTTGGTAAGATCGTAGGGAGAGAGTTCCAGGGTGACTTTGTCGCCTGCCAGCACACGGATGCGGTTCCGGCGGAGCCGGCCGGCTAAATGAGCCAGCACGACGCGGTCGTGTTCGAGCTGGACGCTGAACAGGCCGCTGGGGAATTTCTCCAGCACGGTGCCGGTTACTTCGATGCTATCTTCTTTACTCATATTCCTTTCAAGTGCGGGCCGGCGGCCAAACGAAGCCGGCCCGCGAAAATTCGTCAGCCGGTAGTGACGTTGGTCGCCTGCAAGCCCTTGGGGCCTTTGGTCACCTCAAACTCTACCCTGGAGCCTTCATCCAGCGTGCGATAGCCCTGCGATTGGATGGCGGAGAAGTGTACGAACACGTCTTCCCCGTTCTCCCTCTGGATAAAACCGTAGCCCTTGGCTGCGTTAAACCACTTCACTGTACCTTTTTCTTTCATCTGCCTCGTTTCCTTCTGTAAAAAATGCATTTACTCGTCGGGCCGCTCTGATAGCAAAAAAGGGGGTGCGGACGTACGCACGCACCCCCTTTTTACTGTAGAGACGAAAGCAAGAGTCAAATGCCAAACCATTATACAACAGGATGGAGGGCGCGATGGGGCCAAGCAATGCCTTACTGGCGCCAGCTTGTGATTTTTACGGGCGCCAGCCAATCCCGGGCCCGAACCCTCGATTCCCACTTGCAACCACCTAACCTAATTTTGCATCATAAAACTAGCGTAGTCTGTCGATTCGAGCCGGTCGGAATCCCCCAAAAGCCAGTTGGGACTTTAAGAAGAAACAATTGCCGAGGCGCGACGTCGAGAATAATGTGAGGCCACACAAAACTGATGGAAAACTTTGAAAAATACGTGGCAGAGCAAGATCAATTGCACCCAGGGGAGTCGCAGGGGTTAGAGTTGGTGGAGTCGCCCGAGCTACTGGAAACCGACTTCCCGGAGCATGAGGAGCACCACGAAGAATCTGTTTTTACCGATGACCCGGTACGCGTGTATCTGCGCGAGATGGGATCGGTGCGTCTGCTTACGCGGCAGGCGGAAATCGATCTGGCTCGCCGGATGGAGTACGGCGCCATGCGGATGCGCAAGGCGCTCTCGCGCTCTCCGCTGGTGTGGAGGCGCGTGCTCGGGATCTATGAAGACCTGCGAAAGTCGAAAATCCGGCCGGATCAAGTGATGGAGCTTGGCTCGGACGAAGACGTTCGCGCCCAAGCCACAGCCGATGTGATGCGGCGCTTCGCCCGGTTCGTGCGTCTGCACCGGGACTGGATGGGCTTGCAGGGCAAATTGGAAGCCACCCCGGAACGGTACGTAAACGTACGGGCGGAGTTGCGAGGGCGCATTGTCCGTTTGTGGATCGAATGCTCGCGGCAGCTTCGCCGTATTCCGTTTCAGACGCCGCAGTGGAAGGAGTTTCGAGCGGCAGTGGATCTCGCGGCCGACGAAATCGGCCAGCTCGAAGCAGAACTGCATACAGCACGCGAGCAGTCCGCGCAGGCAGCGGAGTTGAAACGGCGGATTCGCGATAAAGAAGCGGAGGCGGGAGCGAGTGGGAAGGCTATGCGCCGCTGGCTGAAGGCGGTACGGAAAGGGGACGCGGAAACGGCAGCGGCCAAAGCTGCGCTGGTGGAGGCTAACCTGCGCCTGGTGGTCTCGATTGCCAAAAAATATGTGAATCGCGGGTTGCATCTTCTCGACCTGGTGCAGGAAGGCAACATCGGACTGATGCGCGCCGCCGATAAGTTCGATTACCACCTGGGCTTTAAGTTCTCAACTTACGCCACCTGGTGGATCCGGCAAGCGGTGACGCGCGCCATCGCGGACCAATCGCGCACCATTCGCGTGCCGGTGCACATGAACGAAAGCCTGACCAAGTTTCTGCGCACCTCCCGGGAGCTGGAAAAGGAACTGGGGCACACGCCCCACGACGAGGAAATCGCCCGCCGCATGGAGACTACTGTAGAAAAGGTGGAGCACTTGCGGGTGATCTCACGCGACCCGGTATCGCTCGACATTCCGGTGGGACGGGATGGCGAATCAGTGTTGGGAGACCTGCTACAAGGGCGTTCGGCGGATTCGATTCTGGAGCCGATTATCGCTCATGATGCGCA
>JASIAM010000290.1 GCA_030041985.1 Bryobacteraceae bacterium
TTCTTGCGTTTCGGTTTGCTGATCAGGAAGGTGCCGCTGCCTAAGTACTCTGCCTTATAAACTTTTTCGTCTGCCAAAATCAGTTTCCTCTGCGAAGTTGAATTTGATCTCTCATTGTAGCGCGCCGTATCCTGAAGTATTGGACTCCACACCACCGGCAGCCGGAATCATCCCCGAGGAAGCCCCACCATCCGGCCAGGAATTGCACATCCCGCGCGCCGCTGTAAAGCCGGCACGAAACACCTCTGCCGGCGGATTGGCATATAGTTTTCGCGCCCTTCGTCACCGCAACTATCAGTACTTCATCGGAGGGCAAGTCATCTCGCTCAGCGGCACGTGGATGCAAACCGTGGCGCAGAGCTGGCTGGTCTACCGCCTCACGCATTCGGAACTGTTGCTGGGAACAGCCCTGTTTTGTTCGCAAATTGCCGTCTTCGCTCTGGGACCACTCGGCGGTCTGGCGGCTGACCGTTTTTCCCGTCACAAACTGGTCGTAACCACCCAGACTTTAATGATGTTCCAGGGGTTTGCGTTAGCCTGGCTCACCCTTTCCGGCCGCGTGCGCGTCTGGGAAATCCTCACATTAGCCGTTCTGCTAGGAACTATTAACGCTTTTGATATTCCCGGCCGGCAATCGCTGCTGATTCAGATGACCAGCAAGGAAGATCTGCTAAGCGCCATTTCCCTCAATTCCGCGGTATTTAACACAGCCCGCGGCGTGGGACCCGCTTTAGCCGGAATCCTGGTGGCGGCCTTGGGCGAAGGAATTTGCTTTCTGCTGAATGGTGTCAGTTTTTTGGCAGTAATCGGCGGGCTGCTGGCGATGAAGCTGCCGCCTGTCGAGCGCCGGACACCGGTGTCTCCCTGGCGGCACCTGGTGGATGGGTTTCAATATGTCTGGCGCCGCAAAGCCGTGCGGCGGATTCTGGCGGCGTTGGGTGCGGCCACCCTCTCCAGCGCGCCCATCCTGGTGCTGGCGCCCGTGTTTGCCGATCAGATCTTTCATCGCGGCTCGCGGGGCCTCGGTTTTTTGATGGCAGCCATGGGTGTCGGAGCTGTAATCGGCGCTATGGGATTGGCGCGACGCACCAATGTAGCCGGATTACCCAATGTCGTGATGTACAGTGCCATGGTGCTGGGAGCGGCGAATCTGGCCTTCTCAGTCTCTCCCAATTTTTATCTCTCGCTCGCCTGCACGTTGCTGATCGGTTACGGTCTGATGCGCCAACTGGCCGCCGCTAACACTACCATTCAAACCATGATTCCCGATGAATACCGCGGACGCATCATGTCGCTGTACAGCATGTGCGTGGTCGGTATGGGACCATTTGGCAGCCTCGCCGCGGGCGCCATCGCCGGCCGCTTTGGCGCGCGCACCACCATGGCTTTGGGCGGCATGCTTTCTTTGGCCGCCGGGGCCGCTTTTGGTTGGACGCTGCGGAGGGAACACCATGACTAAGCCGCGATCACGGCAATCGGCTTGGCGAGTTTTTCTTGCCTTGCTGCTGACCGCTGCCGCGGCATACGCGGAGTCTAACCGCGCCGCCGAGCTCTGCGGCCAGGCCGGAAAAATCGCCGCCGAGCTGGCCGATATTTCCGGGCTCAAGCTGCACCATCCGGTGCCGTGCGATTTTATCTCGAAAGAAAAGGTCAACGAGTTTCTAAAAAAGAGAGTCAAGGACGTCGCCAGCCCCGAAGAGTTGCGGGCCGAGGAACTCACTTTAAAAAAATTCGGCCTGGTGCCGCCGGATTTCAAGCTTGCCGATACCACGGTCGATCTGCTGACCGAACAGGCTGCCGCCTTCTACGATTACGACAAAAAGAAACTCTTCATCACCGAAAGCACCTCCGCCGACAGCCAGGAGCCGATACTCGCGCACGAGCTCTCACACGCCATCGCCGATCAGAATTTCAATCTCGCGAAATATATTCGCCACGGCCAAAAAAGTGACGACGGCGCCACCGCGCGGCTGGCCGTCATGGAAGGCCAAGCCACCTGGCTGATGTCGGAGTATATGGCGCGCAGGCTCGGCAAGTCGCTCAGAACCTCGCCCGACTTGGTGGAAATGATGAGCCGCGTCAGTGACACGTCGGGCCAGTTCCCGGTGTTTGATCAGTCGCCGCTCTATTTGCGGACTACACTCGTGTTTCCTTATACGGAGGGCATGCTGTTTCAGAACGCAGTCATTCAACGCTATGGCGACCAGGGGTTCGCCGAGGTCTTCCGCCGCGCTCCGCTCACCACTCAGCAGATCATTCACCCCGAAAAATATTTCGAAAATGTCACTCCCACTTCCCCCACATTGCCGGACCCGCATTTACCGCCAGCCTACAAGTCTCTGGTAGGCGGCACTCTGGGCGAACTCGATCACGAAGTACTCATCGAGCAGTTTGCCGGCAAGCCCTCTTCCGAGAATATCGCGCCCCACTGGCGCGGATCGAATTTCGAGCTGCGGGAAAACAAGAAAGCCGCGCGCGTCGTCCTGCTGTACACCGTGGAATGGGACAGCGAACAGGCGGCGCGCGATTACTTCGCAGTCTATCGCCAGGCGATGGCCAAGAAATGGAAAACCATGCAGGTCGCCTCCGAAAACCCGGATTGCCTCATGGGCACTGGTGATGACGGCCGCTTTGAATTGCGCCGCAAAGGGGCGACGGTGACTAGTGTAGAAGGTTTGCCCCCGGCCGCGTCCGAATAGCGGGAACCTCGTATACTGGGTAATTCGAACGGGAGATCCCATGAAAAAGATACTGCCCCTCATCTGCGCCTGGAGCGGCCTGATGTTCGGCGCTACCTTCACCGGCACCATTACCGATAGCGAATGCGCCAAGGGTGATCACCGCGCCATGAATATGGGCAGCAACAATGAGGAGTGCGTTAAGGCCTGTGTCGAAGTGCACGGCGCCCGCTACGTACTCTGGGACGGCGCCAAGACGTATGACTTGACCGACCAGAAAACGCCCGAACAGTTCGCCGCCAAAAAAGTGATCGTCACTGGCACGCTCGACCCGAAGACCAGCACCATTACCGTCTCATCCATAAAGGCAGCCAAGTAGCCGCGTTATGCCGGAACCGGAGCGAGCCGCCGTCGAATTCTACTGCCCTCACTGCGCCCGGGCGGTGCCCGATCCGCTCGTCTGTGGAGATTGCCACGCCCTGATCTGCCGCGTGTGTGGCACGCCGCTCGAACAGATCGATGAATTGGGCATTGGGTGAGCCGGCCGTTTCGAAGCGAACGAATTCTTCCAAGTCCGTAACGCACTCGTAAATGAATGGGAAGGCCGTCATGGGAAACTGGTAAAGCGCGGAGGATTCATGGCGCAGACACTCACCCCGATTTCTACCGATCGCCCGGCATTTCTTTCCCCGGAAGAATATCGCCTCATCAACGCCTGGTGGCGGGCGGCTAATTATCTTTCCGTAGGCCAGATTTACCTCTATGCCAACCCTTTGCTGACGGAACCACTGCGGCTGGAGCATATCAAGCCCCGCCTTTTAGGGCATTGGGGAACCACGCCTGGCTTGAATTTCATCTATGTCCACTGCAACCGGGTGATTCGCAAATACGATCTCAACATGATCTATATCTGCGGCCCTGGGCATGGCGGCCCCGGAATGGTGGCCAACACGTGGCTCGAAGGGACCTATAGCGAAATCTATCCGAATATCGGCCAGGACGTGGAAGGCATACGCCGGCTGTTCACCCAGTTCTCTTTCCCCGGCGGCATTCCCAGCCATGCATCGCCGGAGACACCGGGCTCGATTCATGAAGGCGGTGAGCTTGGGTATTCGTTGCTGCACGCTTATGGCTCCGTGCTCGATAATCCCACGCTGATTGCCTGTTGTGTGGTGGGGGATGGCGAAGCCGAAACCGGGCCGCTGGCCACAAGCTGGCATTCCAACAAGTTCCTCAATCCGGCCCACGATGGCGCCGTGCTTCCCATCTTGCATTTGAACGGCTACAAAATCGCCGGGCCGACCATGCTGGCACGGATTCCGCAGCAGGAACTGACGCAGTTGCTCGAAGGTTACGGATACCATCCCTACTTTGTCGAAGGATCGGATCCTGAGCCGATGCACCAGGCGATGGCCGCCACCATGGACACGGTGGTCGAAGAGATTCAGGCCATTCAAAGAGACGCCCGCACGCATGGTTTCCACGAGCGCCCACGCTGGCCGATGATCGTACTCAAATCTCCCAAAGGCTGGACCGGTCCGGACAAAGTAGATGGTGTGCAAATCCAAGGCACGTTCCGCGCGCACCAGGTCCCTGTCGATAATTTTGCAGCCCACCCCAATCATCTCCGGATACTCGAACAATGGATGAAGAGTTACCGGCCCGAAGATCTGTTTGATGAGAAGGGCGCGCCTGTGGCGGAAATCCGCAGCCTTGCTCCCGCGGGCGAGCGGCGCATGGGCGCGAACCCCAATGCGAACGGCGGTCTCTTGCTGAAGCCGTTGCGTCTGCCGGATTTCCGGGACTATGCGGTTGCCGTAGCCGCTCCGGGCACCGTCCATGCCGAAGCCACGCGCGTGCTCGGCGCGATGCTGCGCGACGTATTGAAGTGCAACCAGGACCGCAACAATTTCCGTATCTTCGGCCCCGACGAAACTGCATCCAATCGCCTGGGCGCCGCATTCGACATCACTGGACGCACTTTCGTGGGCGAGATCCTGCCCTCCGATGACCACGTCTCTCCCGATGGCCGCGTAATGGAGATCCTTAGCGAGCATATGTGCCAAGGCTGGCTCGAAGGGTACCTGCTCACCGGCAGACACGGCATCTTTTCGTGTTACGAGGCCTTCATCCATATCGTGGATTCCATGTTCAACCAACATGCCAAATGGCTGGAGAGCACGCGCAAAATCCAGTGGAGACGGCCCATCGCCTCGTTTAATCTTCTCCTCACCTCACACGTCTGGCGGCAGGACCACAACGGCTTCAGTCATCAGGACCCCGGCTTCATCGATTTCGTGATGAACAAAAAGGCCAGCATTGTCCGGGTCTATTTGCCGCCGGACACCAACTGCCTGCTCTCGGTGGCCGATCATTGCCTGCGCAGCAAGAATTACATCAACGTGATCGTGGCCGGCAAACAGCCCGCGCTGCAGTGGCTCGATATGGACGCGGCCGTCAAACACTGTACTGCCGGAATCGGTATCTGGCCTTGGGCCAGCAACGATCAGGGCGGCGAACCAGACGTGGTGATGGCGTGCGCTGGTGATGTGCCCACCATGGAAACGCTCGCCGCGGTGGATTTCTTGCGCACACACATTCCGCATTTGAAAATTCGTGTGGTGAACGTGGTGGATCTGATGACGCTGCAGCCCTCCACGGAACATCCGCACGGACTTGGGGACCGCGAGTTCGATTCCATTTTTACCAGCAGTAAACCGGTGGTCTTCGCTTATCACGGCTATCCGTGGTTGATTCACCGGCTCACCTACCGGCGCACCAATCACCACAATTTTCACGTGCGCGGATATAAAGAAGAAGGCACGACCACCACGCCTTTGGATATGGCCGTGCTAAACGATCTCGATCGTTTCCATCTCGCCGGCGACGTGATCGATCGAGTGCCCGGCCTGGGGGCGACGGCCGCGCATCAGCGCCAGATCTTGCGGGATAAGCTAATCGAGCACCGCCTCTATGTCGATAGCCACGGAGACGACCTGCCCGAAGTGAAAGAATGGCAGTGGCCGGGATAAATGGGACGGCTACCTACGCCGCGGCCGTAGATTCGAGCTTGGCCGTGCGCCAGCGCCGCGCGTAGAAACGCGCGAACAGCACTAGCAACAGGCCGCCAGCGCCATTGGCCAATGCCTCCACGCCAAGCAGTCCCCGCGCTCCTGTGTGCTTATAGCCAACACCATCGAGCCACGTCATGTAGCTTACCGGCAGGTTGCCAAATGATCCCAGCACCGAGAAACCGGTTGCTGCGGCGCGGCGCCCTTGCCCCAGGATATCCAGAACCATGGCTGTAAACGCGGCGTAGGCAAACCCGGTGAAGAGGGCGTAACCGGCGTAGCCCGCACCATAGAGAAATGGTGTGTGCGATCCCAGCGCCATCCACAGCGCCACCACTCCGGCAAAGATGCCAAATAATCCGTAAGCCGTCCGGCTGTCGATGCGATCGCAAATGTGGCCACCCAACAGGCTGCCGATTCCCAGAAGCAATCCTCCGCCGAGCCCGGTTATCCAGGCCACTTCGCTGCTGGGTGCATGAAAGTCCGGCGCGAGGCTCGAGATCAGGTTGGTCAGCGCCCCTGCGCCCACCGGGGAACAAAGGATCACCACTCCCGCCAAGGCGCGCCAGGACCAGAGCACATCCCGCACATCGCGCGCCAACGCGCGAAATAAGGCCAGCGCCGGCAGGTGAGGGTGCGGCCTCTCCACAATCCGGAAGGCAGCGAGCGCGGGAAGAAAAACCGCGGCAGCTACGGCCAGTGATAAAGGCCCGGTTCCGAGCGCGCCCGCGAGTGAAATCGAAGCGCCCCCGCCAATAGCGCCGGCCCCGAGATTGCCCAATTGATAGCAGCCGCTGGAGCGTCCGCGAACCTCGGCCGGCACAGTAGTCAAAACCGCTCCGATCGTGGATCCCCCCAGCGAGGAGAGCACGTTTCCCGCAACCAGCAGCACGGTTAACACTTCGAGTGATCCCGAGGCCTCCCATACGGCCACACCGAAACACACTGCGGCCAGCCCGTTGGTGAACAGAATCCAGGTGCGCCGCTTTCCTCCCAAATCCGCCACCGGAGACCACAAAAAGGACCATGCGTTGGGAATGGTTGCCACCGCCGAAACAGCGGCGATCCGATCCACACTCACGCCGTGTTTGCGTAACAGAAACGGGATCAGGAGGCCGGCGATTCCCCAGGACGCGATTCCACCGGGAGCCGCCAGCGCCACAAACAGCCAGGTCGGATTTTCAGATACTCCGCTTTTCGCAGCCTGGCTCATGGACAGCGCTAGGTCTGCGGCGAACCGGTTCCGGCCTGCCGCAGGAGCGCGGCAATCTCCTGGTTGCGCGCGTCCGCAATCCCCTTGCGTTCGGACTCCGCGGCAGCAGTTGCCCAATTTCTGGCCTCGACCGCTGCCATGAATTTCGGGAATTTGCTTCGCAAACCCGGGACCCCCAGATTGAACGCCATATCGAAGATCGCCTCCTGGGCCGGCTCCGGATAGGAATCCCAGGCGGGGAATGTTTTTCGCAACTCGGCTTCGAAGGCCGCGATATCCGCGGTGGCCACCCGCGTCACATCGCCGGCGGTGAGGCGGCACTGCGTCAATGGCTCATAATGCGCAGCGGGCATTCCCAAAGGCTCCGCGGCAACCTTGCCGAAATCAGCACTGACCTCCGCGGAGGAAGCCGCGCGCCCGTTGACTTGCCAATTTAATTTGATAGCGTCGGCCGCGCCGGGCATCGCATGACCTACACCGGCAGTGACTTCACCGCCCGTGCAGCGATACATATAAACGATGAAACCTTCGAAACCCTGGAGACGGGCCAGTACGCGCTGTTCATCCATGATTTAACGAATCAGATGATTGGCCACAAATGCGCCCACATACGCCAACGCGCCCATGTACGTAAATTGCAACAAGGGCCATTTCCAGCCGCCGGTTTCTCTGCGCACCACGGCAATCGTAGAGATGCATTGCATCGCGAATGCAAAGAAGATGAGCAGCGCCGCGGCCCCTCCCGGTGTGAGATCGTGCTGCAAAACCTGCTGCAAGCCGGCCTGGTTCGATTCGCCATCCATACCATAAATGGCGCCCAGCGTGGCGATGATGGTTTCCCTGGCAGCGAGCGAGGTGATCAAACCAATGCCGATTTTCCAGTCAAAACCCAGCGGTTTAATAACCGGCTCGATCGTGTGGCCCAGCGTTCCGGCCAAGCTTTCCCCGATGGGCGGCATGTGCCCGTTATGGGTGGGCAAGTGCGCCGCGACCCAGAGAATCACCGTGACCAGCAGGATTACCGTGCCGGCGCGGTACAAGAAAATTTTGGACCTATCCAGCAGCCGCAATCCGAGGGACTGCAGAGTCGGCCAGCGGTAGGAAGGCATTTCCAGAAGAAATGGCGTACGGCCGCTTTTTAAGACGGACGATTTCAGAAGGCGGGCGGTAGCGACCGCCGCCAGAAATCCCAGCACATACAGCCCTAGCATGGCGGCCGCCTGTGTGTTGAGCAGAAATCCAAGCACCGGGCGATTGGGGATAAAAGCGGCGATGAGCAAAGTATAAACCGGTAACCGCGCCGAGCAGGTCATGAACGGTGCGATCAGTATGGTGGCCATGCGGTCGCGTTTATTCTCGATGGTACGTGTCGCCATAATGGCGGGCACGGCGCAGGCATAAGCGGAAAGCAGCGGTATAAACGATTTTCCTTGCAGCCCCACGCGCGCCATGGTGCGGTCGGCAATGAGGGCGGCACGCGCCAGGTAACCGGAATCCTCCAGAATGCCGATGAACAGAAACAGAAATAGCACCTGGGGCAGAAACACGATTACCGATCCCACTCCTTTCCACACGCCATCGAGCAGCAGGGACTTGAAAACCGAATCGGGAAGCACAGATGCAACCCAGTTGCCCGAAGTTCCAATGAGCCAATCCACCGCATCTTGGGCCGGACCGGCGATGCTGAAAATCGTCTGGAAAACGGCAATCACCAGCACGCCAAAGATAAGAGGGCCGGCGGCTTTGTGAAGAAAAATGGCATCCAGGCGGCGCGTCCAGATGGGCGGAGCGGGCGGGCGGTACTTCGCCTGGCTGCCGACACGCCCCGCCCACTCCCGGCACTTGGGCACATCCTGCAGGACAGGCAGTTGCAGCAACGGAGCCGGCTTGGGCATGGCGCCGGCGAGAAAATCGTGTACGCGATCGAGGCCTTCGCCCTGCCGCGCGCTGACCAAAGCTACCGGAGCCCCAAGCTGCGCCGAGAGCGCATCCAGATCCAAGTGGCCGCCGCGATGGCGCAGATCGTCGGCCATGTTCAGAATCACCAGCGTAGGAAGACCAAGGGCGAGAATGGGAGCGGCCAGCATCAGGTGACGGGCCAGGTTGGTGGAATCGAGAACCAGCAAAACCGCCTGAGGCTTGGGCGTATCGGGGCGGTTCCCGGTGAGCACATCGTAGGCGATTTGCTCGTCTTCGGAGCGAGGGTTCAAGCTGTAGACGCCCGGCAAATCGATGATCCAGGCCTCGTGCCCGTCCGGAAGAACCGCTAAACCGGTATGCTGCTCGACGGTCACTCCGGGAAAATTGGCTACTTTTTGCCGCAGGCCCGTGATGCGGTTAAACAGGGTGGTCTTGCCACTGTTGGGAGGTCCGATCACCGCGACGCGCAAGGGCGGGCTGCCAACCTTCAGCCCTCCCTTCAAACCATGCGCCGGCAATTCCGCGACCGAGGCGCCCGCGGCGCTGCACCCGTGGCAATCGCTCATCAGCTTCTCTTCTTCTGGGAAATCCGGACCTTCAGTTGGCGGGCAGTTTCGCGGCGCAGAGCAATTTCCGAGCCATCGACCTGAAACACGCGCGGATCCCCGCCCGGGGCGCTCAACCCCGCGGTAATCCGGACGCCAGGCAGGAACCCGAGTTCCATCAACCGGCGCGCATCCTCACCCGGCAAATCGATGCAATCCAGAACGGCGGTATCGCCCCGGCCCAAATCGACCAGGGTGCCAGCCAGCGGGCCGTTTTTGGGGAGGTCTGGCGGTTGGGGGTTGTTGCTACCCACTTGCAACATGCTCGTCTTAGTATGCCTTTGGCCCGGTGGCTTGTCAATGGGCCGGGAGGGCTGGGAGTGGTTTTGCGGCGCATCACGATGGCATCTCAACTGATGCAGAATAAAGCATATACGAGGAGCTCATGCGATCGCAATACAGGATTCGCCGCGCGGCCGCGCGAGACCTGGACCGGATCGGGGAGATCGAAACCGCCAGTTTCGGCCGCGAAGCCTATGATCGCAAGCTGTTTGCAGATTACCGCCGAACCTGCGGCGCCCTGTTCCTGGTGGCCGAACGGCGGGGGAAAATTTGCGCCTATCTGTTAAGTTGCCTGCGCGGCGCGGCGGCAGAGCTGGTTTCCGTGGCAGTAGCCCCGGAAGACCGCGGCAAAGGCGCTGCTTCGGCGCTGCTCGACAGCCTGCTGCGGCGCTTGCGCCGGCGCGGTGCGCGCCGCCTGCACCTGATCGTAAGGGTGAGAAACCGGGCCGCGCGCGAGCTCTACGAAAAATTCGGATTCCGCCGCGTGCGCAGAGTGCCCGGTTACTATGAGGATGGCGGCGACGGAATTGCCATGTCGCGGCCAGTGGACGTTTAGCGGCCAATTACCATGTTCGGCCTTCCACTGTTTTTGTGCCGGCTTTCACCAGGCGTGGGACCTGGCGACGGAATTGCTCATAACATTGCGAGAGGTTTTCCATGCTTCATTACGCATGGATATTCCTGATCCTGGCGATTATTGCGGCGATCTTCGGCTTCGGAGGCATCGCCGCCGCTGCGGCCGGAATAGCCAAGGTGTTGTTCTTTATCTTCATAGTCATCTTCATCATTGGCTTAATAGCAGGCCGAAGGGCGATCTGACAGGCAGGGCATCCTTTTATCAGGCCAGAGCCGGGAGCATCACTCCCGGCCCTTCCCCGTGCTTAGCGAACGCCTTGCGCGGGTCCCACGATGTGCGACGGGTCCTGATTGTCTTCCTGGCAGATATATTCCATGAGTTCCCCTTTCGGATCGAGATGATTGTGGGCGATCAAAGTAAAGGGTTTCTCATAGGCTCCGGGATCATCTATGGTGATTTCTTCCACGAGATTGCCAAGATCGGGCCGGGTGAATCGTTCGACGACGTGAAGTTTTTCGGTGTGGGGATGGCCGGCAAAATCAAACCAGAACAGGTCGTTGAATCCGATGGTATCGACCACTAGCGTGTCGCCTTCCCAGTGGCCGATGGATTCGCCAAACCAGGTAGGATCGGGGTCTTTAGAATGCTTGCGTCCGTCCATAAAGATCTGGCGGTAGCTGTGAATGTTGCCTTCAAACAGGAAGAACAGCTTTCCCGGCGCTGTGGCGATGGTCCAAGGATAAGGAGCCATACGGGGAACGCCGGTAGGCAAGCAATTCGCCTCGGGGTCCTGATTGGCCTTCCGGCTCTTCATGATGTCTTGGTACTTGGGTTCGAGGATAATCTGATCGCCCGGTTTGAGGATGCGGGAAATGTCGCCCACCAAGCCGTTATCGGGGCGCCAAACGCCGGAAAAATCGGGCTTGCCATCGGGCAGGCGGGGCGCTGGCCCTTGTGGCACTTGGGGGCCGCGGCCCCGGCCAGCACGTCCGCCGCGGGCGGGCCCATCGCTCTGAATGCTGCCGCCCGGAGGGGGCAAGGCTCCCGGCGCACTGGCCGTAGGGGCCTGCGCCCACAACGGCGCGGTCAACAGTAAACTCGCGAAAACCTTAGTCACTTAAGAATTCTCCTTCCACCCGGTTCGCATCTTGCAGAGGCGAGTGCTGCGGACCGGGTGGTTACACCATTCTTTCTTACGATCGCTTGGTTTGCAACCGGTGATAACCGATCTGCCGGCGGGCCTCGGCTAACGTCATGCCTTCCTGCACAGCACGCCGAATCTGCTCTTCCTTGGCGTCGATCTCTTCGGCGGCCGAAAGCACTGCGCTTTCGTGCTCCCGCGGGATGACCACCACGCCATCAGAATCGCCGCGGATGATATCACCCGGATTCACCCGCGCATCTCCGATATTGATCGGGCCATTGACCCCTTCCAACTGAACGCGATCCTTACCGGTGCGCATGGAGTAACTGCGGCTGAAGATGGGATAACCAAGCGAAAGCGAGAGATGGGTGTCGCGGCATGCGCCATCGATCACCGTCCCGGCGAGGCCGCGGCGATGCGCCACCATGGTCATGATGTCGCCCCAAACCGTGGCGTTTTCACGGCCGCCGTTATCGATCACCACCACCGCGCCGGCAGGGATGTCGTCGATAAAATCACCCACAGTGCCGGGGGGCTTGGCTGCCGGACCATACAAAATGGTGAAGGCCCGGCCAGTGGCACGAAAGCTGTGGTCGAGCGGCTTGATACCGAGACACTGGCCGGGAATATCCAACCGGTCTAATGCATCACTCAACGCAGTGGTGTCGAGTTTGCGGGCGCGTTCTAAATTTTCATCACCTGGCATGTGGCTCGTCACTTGGCGTGTGGCTCCAGCAGGTGTTCGTAGCTGGCTCCCATGACCTCACTCATCCTTTGGCCCTGCTCGAGAGCTTCCACCATGGCGGCTTCACGGCGGGCGATCAACTCTGCGGTCTCGAGCACGCGCCCGATTTCGTTTTGCGCCACGAATACTACGGCGCTCCCATCGGCGATCACGTAGTCGCCGGGCGTAACCGGCACATCGCCCACCATGATGGGGATGTTGGTTCCTAATTCTACGATGCGTCCGCGGGAGGTACGGCAGGTATGGTCGCGGGCGAATACGGGAAAATCGACTTGGCGGCTCTCGTCGATATCGCGCGCCGGGCCTTCGCAGATGACACCCGCGATAGAGCGCCGCTTGGCGCCTCGCGAGAGAACTCCCCCCCAGGCGGCGGCATCTACGCCACTGCGCTGCTCCACCACGATGATGTCGCCCGGGTGGGCAGCTTCCACGGCGGCGGTGGAAAGGTGGCGGGTGGCAGTGTTGGGGCCTTCAGAGAATCCCAGCTTGACCGTGAGAACGCGGCCCGCGATCTTGCGGTCACTGGAGAGGCGGTGAATACCGGTCACAGCACCGGGGAGGCCGAGTTTATCGAGAGCGTCCGAAACGGCGCAGGCATCCAGGCGAATGAGGCGGGTAACGGCATCAGATTCGGTTTTGAGTGCGTCCGGCGTAGTCAAAGTCTCACCATGGTGCGGCCAGTCGTCCCTTGGCCCACTGCTACTTATTCTATCGTCGAACAGTTTGCTTTTATGTCAACTATCAAAATTTTCCCGGCGGCCTTGGCACGAGAAGCCGGCGCAAATCCACGTCCGTCAGCTCGGCATCGGGAACATCCGCCAGCTTCTCGGCCGTCTTGTCTATTCGCTCCTTGAGGCGGAGCACCAACTGCGTTCGCTCCTCTCCAGTTGGTGAGGAGCACGTTCCCCATAATGTTTCTGCCGCTTTGATTTTAGCAATCCGATCGTTTCGGTTTGGATCCCGATTGAAGCGTTGTCACCGTTCCGGGCGCCATCGCGAGAAGCGATGCTCCAGCTTCTCGGCCAGCGCGGTCAGCAGGACTCCGGCGAAGGCGATGATGAGTACGCCCACGAAGAGCGTGTCTGTGGCAAAGGTTTGGCCGCCGTAAGCCACCATAAAGCCCACGCCCTGGCTTCCGCCGAACATTTCGCCCACTACCACGCCGATCAGCCCGAGGGCGACACCCTGCCGGACACCGGTCAGAATGAAGGGTACTGAACCGGGGATGGCCACCGTCTTGAAAATTTGCCAATCGGAAGCGCAAAAGGCGCGGGCGGCGCGGACCAGATCAGGATCCACCGAACGAATGCCTCCGGCAGTATTGATCAATACCGGAAAGACTGCGGTGATATAGACAATGAAAACTTTCGACCACATGCCCACGCCGAACCAGATGATGATCATGGGAACCATGGCGATACGGGGCGTAGCATAGAGCGCGTTCAGGAAAGGATCAAACAGCAGCCGCGCCGCGCGATACCAGCCGATGATGACACCGAGCACCACACCGGTCACCAGCGCAAGGCCGAAACCAATGATGAAATTGAGGCCGCTAAAACGCATGTCGGCGAGCAGGGTGCCATGGAGAAGCGCTTGCCAGAATTGCTTGACAATAGCCGAGGGGCCGCTGAGGAACAACGGCGAGATCTTCCCGGCAGACCAGAAAGCCTGCCAGATGGCCAGCGCCAACACGACCGCGCTGCCCCCGAGAATCATCGACTCGTGGCGTCGATAGAAGCTCTGGCGCGGCCGGCGCAGCGGCTTGGTTTTGACTGCCGGACGGGTAAGCGTTTCGGTTTTAGTTGCCATCGCCAATCGTTATTGAGGCGGCCAGACGGTAGGTTCCCCTACCGCCGCCTCGTTCTCCGCAATCACCACGCCGATGCGGTCCGCTTCCTCTTCGATCAGTTGCCAGATAGCGTCTTCGATTTCGAGAAAACGCGGGTCACGTTTTAAGTGTAGCTTGCGGGGGCGGTCGAAGGGAACGCGGAACACGCGTTTCAGGCGGCCGGGCCGGGCACTCAGCACGGCTACGCGATCGGCTAGATAAACCGCCTCGTTGATCTGATGCGTGATGAACAGCACCGTCTTGGCCGCTTGGGCCCAGATCTTCAGCAATTCGGCCTGCATGAATTCGCGCGTTTGGGCGTCGAGCGCGGCAAACGGCTCGTCCATAAGCAAGACTACCGGATCGGCTGCCAACGCACGGGCGAGATTGGCGCGCTGTTGCATGCCGCCGGAAAGCTCGGAAGGATAATGATTGCCGAACCCGGAAAGGCCCACCAATTTCAGCAAATAATCGGCGCGTTGGCGCATGGTAGACTCATCGAAGCGCCGCTGCATTTCCATTCCATAGCGGACATTGCCGAGGATACTGCGCCACGGCAGGAGGCTCGCATGTTGAAACACCACGGCGCGGTCGTTGCCGGGGCCGTGCACCTGCTTCCCATCAATGCGCACCGTGCCTTCTTCGTAGGGAAGCAGGCCAGCGGCGATGTTCAGCAGCGTGGTTTTTCCGCAGCCGCTCGGGCCGACGATCGCCAGAAATTCACCATCGGCAACGGAAAGGCAAATATCGTCTAACGCCAGCACCTCGCGCTCGTAGCGCTCTAGCCAATAGCGTTTGGTCAGGTGCTCAATTTCTAGTTTCTGCATTCCTCCGCCCAGTCCCAGCTTTTACCGGTACGCCTCTTTCGCCTTGCGTTCCTCCTCGGCCTTGATGCCAGGCCCGAACACCTTTTCAAAATATCCTTCTTTGACCAGGCGGTCGACCAGGCTGTTGTCTATAACGGCATGAAAATCGTAATTGCGGATACGCGTGGAAGCTTCCGAATCAGCCTGATTGAGGACGGACTTCACGGCGTCGGCCAAGACATAGGGCACCCGCTCCATGAGGTTGCCCTTGGCCTGAATATCGTAAACCCGTTCGACATCCGCCTGGCTGGCCATGGGGTCGTACACCCTGTACGCTTTGACGGCCGCAGGCTTGTCATCGTAGAAGCGTTTGATGGCCTCGGTATGCGCCTTGATCAGGTCTTCCGCCAGCTTGGGATGAGAAGCCAGGGTGGCCTTCTTGAACAGGTATACGGTGGAGGCGTACACATCGTTGTAGTCGGCCATGTTGGCCAGCACTTTGTAGCCGGCTTCTTCCACCTTGAAATATTGCGGCGCGGTGAGCAGAGTGGCGTCAGCGCGGCCGCCGATCAGAGCCGCGGCGCGCCCGGACGCGTCCGTCCCCACGGGTATCCACTGCACATCGCGGGAGTTCAAGCCAAAATGGGCGAGCAGAGCGATGGCGTAGTTGTAAGGCGCGTCGCCAATCTGGCTGACGGCGAAGCGCTTGCCTTTGAGATCCGAACCTTTGGCGATGTTCTTGGCGGCCATCAGCGCGAATGCGCCCTTGTTCAGTGAGCTGCCCATCATCACCAGCGAGCCATCTTTGGAGGCGGCCTGCAGGGCCTGTTCCATGGAGTAATTGGTCATGGCGATTTCGCCGCTCACCAACCCCGCGATGCCCGACGGATGGGCGCCGAAAGAGAGCGTTACGTCGTAGCCGTATTTCTGGTAATAGCCGCCTTCCTTGGCCAGATACATAGGCCAGGAAGCGGCGCTGCGAGTGGGATAGTTGATGGTGATTTTCTGTAGGCCCTGAGCGGACGCGGTAAGGCCGAAGGCGCCGAGAAGAGCCGCCACCATAAATAGCCGCCGTTGCGGTCTCACGACGTAGCTCCTTTCGTCGCCTCCGCCCCAACGTCCAGCTTGAAAACTTTCTTCGCGTTGTCTTCGAAGATCATTTTTTTCTCAGCGGCGCTGAGCCAGTCGAAGGCTTCGATCAGGTGGCGGGTTTCGTCGAGCCACTTTCCGGTTTTGGGATCCTTAACGGTTCCTACGCCCGGCCGCTCTGTGCCGAACAGGCAGCGGTCCGCGCCTACAGTTTTGATCAGCAGGGCAAGTGAGTCGGCGGAATAGAGGACGGTATCGTAATAAAGGTTGCGCAGGCGGCCGGAGAAACGCGGCCCGCCGCCGCGGAGGGATGAGGCTTCCCAGCGCGCCCATTGGTAGGGAACAGCGCCGCCGCCATGGGAAACCACGATGCGCAACGAGGGAAAGTCCGTGAATACGGTTGAGTTCAACAGAGAGACCACCGAGATCGTCTCTTCGTTGATGAAGTGAGTGGAGTACGTGAGCCTTTCCGAGCGGCAGCCGGCGGAGTGAATGTGGCCGGCAATATCGAGTTCCACCATCTTCTCGTAGAGCGGATACCAAAAGCGGTCGCCCAGGGGAGGAGTTTCCACACCGTTCGCTTCGCCCGGATCCGGATTCAGCAGCAATCCCACGAAACCGTCCTGTTTGACGCATTTTTCGAGATACGCGAGCACGGCCGCGGGACTGACGCCGGGAGTAAGCGGCAAACCACAAACCCCGCGAAATGTTTGGGGGAACAACTTCACCTCTCGCGCAATGATGTTGTTGGTTTCTTCGGTGAACCAAGCCACCAGCTTGGGGCTTTCGCTGGTCATCATTTGATAAGGGCGTGGGGAAATGATCTGCATGTCGGTGCCCGCCTCTTTGAGCTGGGCCAAATGGGAAGAGCCGCCGAACACGGGGGAATTCAAAGCCTTCACAATGGCGTCGTCTGTGGCGTTGACGGCGCCGCGGCCATGCCCGCCGCGATGGGCCAGGATCTGTGCCTTATAAACGTAGAGGCTGTCCGGCGCCGTCACGTGCGCATGCGCGTCAATTACCATTCCTACCTCCTGAGATCGTGCCTCGATGGGCACAATTCTGGGCTACGCGTGATTCTATCACGCGCTCCCTCGCCGCCGCTGTAACACCACCCTTCCGCGCTTCCGCGGGCGGCTTTGCAAAGGCCCCTACAGTGGCGCGGCTGTTCTGCCGATCAGCGTAATTGTAGGGTCATGTTACGGCCTTGCACCGTCTCTATGCGATTATCCCTGGTGTCCTTTACCGCCCTTCTGGTTGCCGGCTCAGCCGGGGCGGCGTTTCCGTGGGCGGTATGTTATTCGGGCAATACTTTGCCCGCAGAGTTTCACAAATTCCATCTGGTTGTGCTGGATAGCAACACTCACCCTCCCCTGGATTTGCTGCGGGGGCGTGAGAGGGAGCTGCTGGGTTATCTAAGCCTGGGAGAAATCGAGAGCCATCGTTCCTATTTCAAGGCCGCCCAAGCAGAAGGCCTTCTGCTGCGCGAAAACCCGGCCTGGCGCGGCAGCTTTTACGTGGATTTTCGGGATTCGCGGTGGCAGCGGCAGGTCACCGAGCAGCTCGTTCCCGGCATTCTGGCCTCCGGCTTCAATGGCATTTTTCTCGACACCCTGGACGATGCGGCGGAACTCGAGCGCACCGATCCTCAAAAATACCGGGGAATGATCGCGGCTGCCGCCGGTCTCGTTCGCGGTTTGCGGCGGGAATTCCCGCAAACCACCATTATGGTCAACCGCGGATACGACCTTTTGCCTCAGATCGCGCCATTCATCGACATCATCCTGGGCGAGTCCGTGTACACCACGTACAACCCCCAGCACAAAGGTTACGTTCGCGTCCCGGCTCCCGAATATCACGAGCAAGTCCGTTTGATGCGGCAAGCCCTGCGCTGGAACCCCAAGCTGAAGATCTGTTCGCTGGACTATTGGGACCCCTCCGATACAAAGGAAATCCGGCACATTTATCAGGTGGAACGGGCCAATGGATTTGCGCCCTACGTGGCCACACCTGAGTTGGATCGAATCGTGCGCGCGCCATGAAACTGCAACGGCTCGTACTGGTAATGCTCGCGACCCTCTGGTCTACCAGGCCTATCGCCGCCGCAGAGCGGCTGCCCCGGGTAGTCCCTCGGGTGATTCTGGCAATCTACGACAGCCGGTATCAGAACGATATCAGAGATACCAAGATTCACCGGCTGCTGGAGATGCCTTTGAATCATCTGGGGCTGGTCGTCCGGTATCAGGATCTCAACGCCGGACTTCCAACGCTGGAGCAGTTGCAGGATGTGCGCGGCATAGTGACGTGGTTCCAGTCGGATGCCATGCAAAATCCAGTGGGGTTCCTCGCCTGGGCCGAAGCAGCCATTGATGCCGGTAAGCGTTTCGTTGTCCTCGGCGATCTCAGTGTGACCAGGAACCTCCAGGGTCAGGCAACCCAAACCGCGCTTATTAACCGGTTTCTGGCAAAACTGGGGCTTCGCGCCGACGACTGGGTGCCGGTTACTTATAACTTGCGAATCGTCTACAAAGACCCGCGAATGATGGATTTCGAGCGCTCGTTGCCAGCCATTCTGCCGTCGTTTGACGCCGTCAAAGTGATCGATCGCAGCGTCCGCGTGCATTTAATGGCGGGGAAGGCCAACGACGCGCGAACCGGCAGTGCACTCATAGTCACAGGCCCTCACGGCGGCTACGCGGCGAGCGGCTACACCCATTTCGCAACATACGCTCCTCCAGACGCAAATTCTCGAACTGCCGAGGTCCACCTGCAGTGGTACTTGAACCCGTTCGAGTTTTTTCGGTTGGCTTTTGCCGCCGATGAGGTTCCGAAGCCGGACACGACGACAGTTTCCGGCCGCAGGATCTACTACAGCCATATCGACGGCGATGGCTGGAGGAACTTAACCGAAGTCGCACGTTACCGGGGAGAGCGGATCTCCTCTGCCGAAGTGATTTTGCGGGAAACCATCAGGCCATTTCCGGATCTGCCGGTTACGGTGGGACCCATCGCCGGCGATCTGGACCCGCACTGGTTCGGAAACCAGGAATCGTTGCGCGTTGCCCGCGAGATCCTGTCGATTTCATGGGTTGAGGCGGGCAGTCATACCTACAGCCATCCTCTGGATTGGGAAACTCTCTCGCTCGAGGCCAAAGATGCCACCGCTAGTCAAAAAGGCCTCCGGAGCTGGTGGGAACAGACCTGGTGGCCGCTGTGGGAAAGAGTCGCCGAGCCGTGGTCGGATAAGGACACGAGTGAAGATAAGCCGTCCGATCACCAACCGAAATTTCGCCGCGGCCAATCGCGGCTCCGCAGTTATGACCTCTACCCGTTCGACGTCAATCAGGAGATCGGCGGCTCCATTGACTTTATCAATCACCTGTTGCCCGCCGGCAAACGCGTCCAACTGCTGCAATGGTCGGGCACCACGCTCGAATCTCAGTCGGTCATGGAAGCGACGCGGAGAGCTGGCGTGCGCAACATCAACGGTGGCGATACCCGTTTCGATCCGGAGTTCGACTCTTACGCATGGGTGGCGCCGCTGGGGCGGCAAGTCGGCCGTTACCGGCAGATTTATAGTTCGGAAAGCAACGAGAATACCTACACGAACCTCTGGAACGAGCGATATTTCGGTTTCCGCTACCTGATCCAAACCTTGCGCAACACGGAATCGCCTATCCGCGTAAAACCGTTCAATCTGTACTACCACATGTTCTCTGGTGAAAAGGATCCCGGTCTTCAGGCAGTTCTCGGCAATCTGGCCTATGCGCGGTCCCAGGAACTGGCTCCCATCACGGCTAGTCAATACGCGGCCATTGCCGATGGCTTCTTTTCGGCGACTTTCACCGAGATCGCGAATCATCGCTGGCGTGTCGAGAATCGCGATGGCCTGAACACCGTACGTTTCGACCATGCCGAAAAGCAAGCGGTGGACTGGGCAAACTCGCGGGATGTGATCGGGCAACGGCACTATCAAGGCAGTCTCTACGTGGCGCTCGACCCGGCCGGCGAGGCGCCTATCGTGGCCCTCCGAGATACGAACGTCAGCGTCCCAAAGAGCGGGGACAGAGCCTATTTGATCCAGAGCCGCTGGCTGATATCTCATCTCCAAATTGATGCCGGCGGATTCTCATTCACCGCCCATGGATTCGGACCGGGAGAAATGGAGTGGCACGCCCGGCCCGCAGCCCGGTACACCATTGAAGTCTCTTGCCGCAATGTTCCACCTCGCCAAATCGAGGTCGCTGCCGGCCTCGACGGGACACTGCGATTCACCCTACCCGATGGACAACCCGCGGGGGCCCCGATCCCCGAGGAGGTCACCGTGAAAGAGACGGTGAACAAACTATGAAGCGGCTTCACTACGCGGTGTTCCTCTGCCTGCTGACCCTCGGTTTCGGTGCAAGCCTGCTGCTCGTGCCCGGCCGCGATGAACTGGGCCTGCTGTATTTCAAAGCCCGCAAGAATAACGAGGCACAGTCCATCCTCGAGCAACGGCTTCGGGCCGGTGAGCACTCTATCGACATAGTCATCCCACTCGCCGACCTGTATATCCAGTCCGGCGACGTGGACCGCGCCTTGGCACTGCTCAGACGCTTTCCGGCCCGGCCCGGCCAACGCATTGCCTTAGCCGAAAGAATCGGACAATTCGAACGGTACGGACAGCTTACCCGCGAATACCTGCATACCTTGGAACAGATCAACCGCATGAAAAGGTCCGCGGAAACCTTGCGTGAGTTAGCAGGCTTTTACCGGTACTTCAACGAGGTGGGGCCGCTCGCAGCAACATTAGAGGAATTGAACCGGCATTACTCTGCCACTCCCGGCGAGCTGATGGAACTGGCGAATCTCGAAGCGATCGGCGGACAATTTGCCCGGGCCGCATCCACACTGGAACTGTTGGAAAAGCGCTATCCCAAGGCAATCACGGGTGACACCGTGGAGTTTCTGATCAGTGTGTTGCTCGATGCCGGGGAAGGCGGCCGGGCATTAGAGCGAGCTACCCGGTGGCTTGGTCAGCACTCCACACCCAACGAAGCAGTCCGGCTCGCGGGCCTGTTGGATTCGCGCGGCAAACCCGCTCTCGGTTTGCGGCTCCTGGAGCCATTGGCCGCAATCACCGACTCCAACCCTTTACTGCTTTCGGAGTGGGTCCATCTGCAGATTGCTACGGGAGCTTCCGATACCGTTTTTGAGCACCTGAACGGCTTGCGGGCCGCGAAGCGGCTTCCTGAGGAGATGACGGAGACCTTTTTCGAATTGGCATTCGCCCGCCACGATACGGAGTTGGCGATCCGGGCAGCAGAAGAACGAGGTTTTGCGCGGCTACCGGGCTGGCTGCTGACGAATCTGGCGGAAGCCGCTATGGCGGAAAAGCGCGAGGACCTGGTGCGGCAACTGGGCGCCAGTCTGAAGCCGGATTTTCTACGAACCAAGCCGCTTCTGGCGGCCAGGCTCGCGATGGCACGCGGAGATCATGCCGATGCCGAAAACTGGCTGCGGCAGGCTGCGGCCGATCCCCGCCTTCCCGATGGCGACCGTCTCGCGCTTGCGGAAAATTATCTACAAGCCGGCCATCAGGGCGATGCACTCGATCAGGTCTCGCAGGTGCGCCTGGAAAACCTCCCAGCGGACGGGGTGATGGAGGCGGCGCGCATTTATCAGAACCTCGGGAAGGCCAGCGAAGCCGTCGGGCGCTTTGTATCGTTTCGGGCGCGCGGCACAGAGGCTGCCGCCGCATGGGCATTGCTCGCGGCAAGTTCGGGGCGCGGCCGCGAGGCCGCGACATGGCTTGACTCGTTGTCCGGACCAGTAGTTTCCGAGGGCCTTCTCAAGGAGCTGTATTACGCGGCAAGCGATCACAAGGACGCTCAGCTTGCGCTGGTATGCGCCCAGCGGCTATATCAGCAGCACCCGGCCGATCCCAATCGCCTGCTCCTCGCAACGGCCTTAACCGATTCCGGCAAACCGGGGGAGGCTCTGCCGCATTTGCGAGCCTTGCTTGCGCGGCCGGTACAAACGGGTGTGCCACAGGCCACATTGGAGGAAACCTATACCACTGCGCTGCGCGCCGCCGCAAGGAAGTCCGGGCCGGCGACGACGCCTCAGCTCCGCGCTGAGCTTCGCGAGTTTTGGACCGCGAAATTGAAGCATCCGGGCGTCGACGAAAAGCAACGGCTTGATTTGATCTACGGCCTTTTGGAGATTCAGGCTTGGAACGAGGCTCTCCCGCCGCTGGCAGATTTGGCGCGCAAGCGCCCCGAGCTGACGCCACTGTACATCGAAAGCGCTGCCGAAGCCGGGCGCAAGCAGGAAGCGGTCACCTTTCTCAAGGCGCAACTTGACCGGCCCGATCTCACGGCTGCCAATCGCGAGGCGTTTCTGTACGCCCTGATGGAACACGGCGGTTACGAAGTATCCTTGCCGTACATCCGCCAGTTGGCTTGGGCTTCTGTAGGCCCGTGGGTCGCGGCCTACGAAGACGCTCTTCGGAAACTCAACCGAACCTCCGAGCTGGCTGCATCTTGGAAACACCGCGCGGCACTGCCGGGCGCATCGGTCGAAGAGAGACGATCGCTCGCCTTCAACCTGATCGAGACCGGCCGCAAGGAATGGGCTTTGGCGATTTTTCGAGATTTGGCCCAAACTGCCAAACCCGACTCTACAGATGTTGCCAACCTGCTGTTTTTGTGGGGGCCCAAACCGGGAGCCGATGCGGTCGCGTGGCTGGAACAGCGCGCCCGGGAGTCCACCGGCTCGGAGCGCGCCGCTTGGTGGAGTCACCTGTTGGAACTGGGCGCCGCGGATCGTGTGGCCGCCATGGCACAAGGTAATCTGCCGCCTTCCGGGCAGGGCGGCGTACTCCTTGGGGCCTACCTTCGTGCCCTGATCCAGCTTGGCCAAAGCCGGCCTTTTGCAGACGCAATCGCGCGTGAGATGCCCGCTCTGCAGGATTCGGATAAGGCCCGCGAATTGGCTCGCTTGGCCCGCGATTCCGGTATCGATCGAGCCGCCGAATATGCCTACTCTCGCCTGTGGACACTCGAGCCGCAGGACCCCGAAGCCCTCCACTGGCTGGGAACCTACGCATTCTCCCGCGCCAATTACTCCACAGCGGAAGAGCGATTGCGGGTGTTGCTCAGCGTGACCGAAGGCGCTTACGACGACAATTTTTATTACGCTGAAATCTTGTGGCGCAAAGGCGATCGCTCCGCCGCGCGCATCTACTACGCCCGCGCTTTGCGGGCCATCGAGCGTATTCCCGACGCACCGCCCGGCGCTCTCGCGGAGCATGCCCAAGCGCTGGCGCGTTGCGGGTTTATCGAGCGATCCCTAAAGGAATTCCGTGCCTTGCTTGCCGCCTGGCCCGACAAGCAAAATCTGAGGGCTGATTTCGTGGCCCTGCTGCTCGAAAACGAGCGGTATGGCGAAGCGCGGAGCGTGCTGAACGCCGCTGGCAGCGCGGATGGGAGCCGCCTGACCGAATTGCGCGCTCAATTGTTGGCCGACACGGCTCAAAAGAAGGAAGCACTAGATTTGCTTTCGGACTTCACGGATGCTCATCCCGATGCTGCGAGCGCCTTATCCAGCCTGGCGCTCCTCGATGAAGGCGTAACGCGCAACCGCCAGGCGCAGGCGCTACTGGCTCAGGCAGCGGCTCTCGAGCCGCTGAACGAAGATTTCCACAAAGCGCTCCAGGACCTCGAGCAGGAGCAAGCGCCGCAGGCCGATACCGGCGTCACGCGCCGCACTATCCAAGGCCAGCAGAGCGAAGATTTGATGCGCGTGATCGGCAATGAAGTTCTCGGCGGCGCTTTTCATCTGCACCTGGAGTATGACCAGGATGCCGTTTCGGTGAACAGTGTTACCACGCCGAATAGAGTCGTAGGACCGTTCCGCGGAGTGCTACATCAGGGCGAAGCTAGCGTTCAATACGAAACCGAAAACGGACTGCGCGTGGAAGGCGATGCTTACGCGAGCGATGCCGGACCAGGAGCCGGAGCTGCAGTCGTGGTCCCTGATTCGCAGGGAACGACCACCGTGCGCCTGGATCTGAACCGCCCCTATTGGGAATTTGCCCAGTCGCTGGCCGATGGCGGCACCCGCAGCCGCGTCGAGGTCACCCGTGAGACGGTTCTCAGCCCCCGATTATCCGCCAGCTTGACGGCTGCGCTAAACCGTTACAGTCTGCGACAGGTTTCCGATGCCGCGTCCAGTGCGGCGGCTCAGGGTCGTGTCACCTACCGCCTTCTGCCGCATCCGCAACTGAGCCTTGAGTACAACCTCGATGCCGAATACAAGCTATCAGTAGCCACGCTCCCTGCCGTGAATGGACCCCAATTCCACCCTCTGCCCCTGCTGAACCGCGAAGTCCATTCCGCGGGCGTGATGATAGCCGGGCAACCCGTGCGCCATCTGCAGGCCACCGTGGCAGCCGGATACGCCGTCGATCGCCTGGGCGGGCGCGCTCCCTTCGTGAGCGCGAATCTCAACTACAAGGACTGTGGCCGGTTCGGCGCCGGAATCGATTTCGACCGCAGACTCTATTTCCTCAACACCGCCCAAACGGTAACTACCTTCGGAGGCCACTTTTCATTCCGTTTTTGAGAGCTCGTTATGAACACACCTGAACCCAAACCCGCCTCCCGCAGCCTGCTCCGCGGCAGCATTTTCGGCCTGCGTTATACGGCGCTATTCGAAATCGGCCTGTTGCTTGGCTTAACACTGGCGGTGGACCGGTTATTTTTCGACGGCACGCGCTTTCGTTCACTCGCGCTACACCCGTTTTGGATTCCCGTGCTGCTGCTGAGCGCTCAATATGGGACCAATACCGGATTGCTCGCGGCGATCGCCTCAACGATCGCGCTGTTGGCCGGAAATCTTCCGCCGCAGGGCCTTCTGGAGGATCGCTTTACCTGGCTCTTCGAAACTACTCGTGTGCCGATGCTGTGGTTTCTCGCAAGTGTCGTGCTGGGGGAACTCCGTACCCGCCAGCTTCGGGAGGCGGATAAGATCCGTGGCGATCTCGGCGAAGCATGCCGGCGCGAAAACGTCCTGGTGGACGCTTATAAGCGCCTGGAAACAGCCAAGGAAGCCTTGGAAACCCGCGTGGCGGGGCAATTGCGAACGGCCCTGGCGCTATACGAAGCGGCGAGAGGAATCGAGAAGCTCGAACCCTCCGAAGTGCTCCTGGGAGTGTCCACTCTGGTGCGCTCCGTGATGAATCCCGAGCGGTTTTCGCTCTACCTGCTGCAGAACGGCGCCCTGGAACTGGTCCTCGCAGAGGGCGGGACGCCCGAGGATGTTCTTCCCCGGTTCTACTATCCGGAAACGCGGCTTTTTCAGGAAACGATTGGCCGCCAGCGGATCTTGTCGGTTGCGAACCCCGAAGATGAGGACGTGCTCGCGGGGGTTGGCATGATTGCGGCGCCGCTGGTCGCAACGGCTTCGGGACGGATTGTGGGCATGCTGAAGATCGAGAAGTTGGGATTCCTCGATTTGAATTTCAGCAACGTGCAGACATTTCAGGTGCTGTGCCGATGGATCGGGGCGGCTTATGAAAATGCGCTTCGCTATCAGGCGGCGCGTGCTGATGCCGTCGTGAATTCCGAAACCGAGCTGTTCGCTTATGGTTTCCTGGCGCGCCAATTGGCCATGCTCGAGTTGCTGGCCAGACGCATCGGATTCGACGTGACCATGATCGTGATGCGGCTGGAAAACCCCGAGGATTTGACGGCGGAGCAGCAAGCCCGCGTCCCGGTGGCGCTCAGCCGCACCGTCAAAATAGTCCTGCGGCGCAGTGATCTGGCCTTCGACTATCGCCGCACCGGCCAGGAGTTCGCACTGGTGCTGCCCGCGACGCGCGTGGAAGGTGCCAGGATCGTGATCGGAAAACTCGAAGAGGCCCTTGGCGAAGAGCTCAAAACTGAAGCACCGCAAGCGCGATTCTCGTTCGGTGCACAGGCGATTCACGATACCAGGGACAACTCAGGCGAGGCGCTCGAGTCCGGTCCCTCCGCGCAAGAGTTACCCAGTGGCGAGTTGCAACATGTCTGAAGGACGGGTTTTTGCCAATGCCGCTAAAGTAGCAGCGGTCACCGCGGCGTCTGCGGCCCTGGAATGTTCCCTTGCGTATCTGTGGCTCACAGCACAAGTGCATACGCCAGTTGCCATCGCGGCTCATAGCTTGGTAGTCGCAGCCATCGCGCTGGCGACACGGTGCCCGCGAGCATTGTGGCCGGTCCCCTTAGCGAAGGCCTCTCAGGACATTCGACTGCCAATCCTGGTGACGGTCAGCACGGCGGCGCTCGGCCCGATCGGCGCCCTGGGGAGCTTGTTCACACTGCTTCTGGCGCGGCAATACATGCGCCGCGCCTTACCGTTCGAAGAATGGTACCGCTCGTTATTTCCGGATACGCAGGATACCGAAAACCGCAAAGTGGTCGATCAGATCGCCGCGGCCGACGGGAGAGAAACTGACGCCGTAACCGCCTTCTCAGATGTGCTTTCGTTTGGCAGTTTGCAGCAGAAGCAGGACTTGATCGCGCTGGTTAGCAGCCAGTTCCGCCCCGCATTCGGTCCGGTTCTGAAACGTGCCTTGCATGATGATCACAGCGCCATCCGGGTGCAAGCCGCTACCGCCATGAGCAAGCTGGAAAACACCATCCTCCAACGAACCATGGAGTTGACTCGCCAGGTTCGCGCCAATCCAGGGGATACGGAAGCGCTGCGGGCTCTCGCCCAACATTACGACGGTTGCCTTTTCTGCGGCATCCTCGATACACGGCGCGAAGAGGATTTTCTCACCGAGGCATTGGCCGTCTATCGGGAATGCCTCGCCCGCGAGCCTGGCGATCTTTCCACCAGGCTTGCCGCGGGGCGCCTGCTCTTGCGCAGTAAACGCTTCCGCGAAGCCGCCGAGTGTTTTCAACAAGCCGCTGCTCCGGATTCGGAAAAACCCCAGGCGGCGCTGTGGTACATGGAAAGCCTCTTCCAATTAGGCCGATTTGCGGAAATCCGCCGCCTGGCCCGCGACTGGGAGTCCCGGCACGCATCGTCCGCCGAGTATCCTCCCGAAGCCCTGCAAGCGGTACGGCTGTGGGCGGGGGTTCGTGCGGCGGATGCCCCCGCGGAGGCATCATGAACGAGAGCCGTCAAGCCGATGTCTGCCTGATACTCGAGGGGACCTATCCTTATGTCGCCGGCGGCGTCTCCATCTGGACCCATCACCTCATTCAGGCGCAATCTCACCTGTCGTTCGAGTTGGTTTGCCTCGTCCCGGAGCGTGCGGAACTGGAGCCGCGCTACCAAGTGCCACCCAATGTTACCGGAATCACCAATGTGCGTGTTGGCTCGCTTCCGCCCGGAGCGCAACCGCGCGGTTTGAATGGCCTGTGCGAACGCCTGGAGGGACCGCTCCTGCGCCTCGAAGCAGGCGGCGGTTTGGCGGAAATCGAGTCCATCCTGAGCGAGCTTTTGCCGTATGGTTCCAGCCTCGGGCGCCGCGCGCTGCTGAACTCGCCCGAAGCCTGGCAACTGATTCTGCGCATGTATCAGGCGACCCATCCGGAAAGCCCATTCCTGGATTATTTCTGGAGCTGGCGGGCGATTCTGGGAGGCATCTTTTCGATATTGCTCGCTCCCCTGCCCTCCGCCCGCATGTATCACCCGGTGTCTACTGGCTATGCCGGGCTTTACGCCGCGCGGGCGCATCTCCAAACCGGGCGGCCCGTCCTACTCACCGAACACGGCATCTATACCAACGAGCGGCGCATCGAGATCGCCATGGCCGACTGGCTGTACCGGCCTGCGGAAAGCGGCTTGACGCTGCGGAAATCAGCACGCGATTTACGGCTCATGTGGTTTCATGCGTTCGCTGGTTATTCGCGCGCCTGTTATGAGGCAGCCGCCCGCATCATCACGCTCCATTCCGGCAATCAGTACTTTCAGCTCGCCGACGGAGCGCCAAAAGAGAAGCTCGCCATCATTCCCAATGGAGTCGATTACCACCGCTTCTCGGCGTTAGCGGACCGGCGTGCGAATCATCCGCCGGCCATCGCCCTGATCGGCAGGGTAGTTCCGATTAAGGACGTAAAGACCTTTATCCGGGCGGCTGCCATCGTGCGCGAGCTCGTGCCTGAGATCCGGATATGGGTGCTCGGGCCGGCCGACGAGGATCCGCAATATTTTGCGGAGTGCCAGGCTTTGGTCGCTTACCTGGGCCTGGAGGACTGCGTCGAATTTACCGGTCCGGTGTCCGTGCCTGACTACCTGCCGCGGTTGGATGTGCTGGTATTGACCAGTATCAGCGAAGCGCAGCCGCTGGTGATGCTGGAAGCGGGTGCGGCGGGGGTTCCTAGCGTCGCCACAGATGTCGGCGCCTGTCGGGAAATGATCTATGGCGGCCGCGATGAAGAGTCACCTTTAGGACCTGCCGGCGCCGTGACACCGCTTGCCAATCCGACCGCCACCGCGCATGCGGTAGCCCGCCTGCTACTCGAACCGGACGAATGGCAGCGGGCCAGCCGGGCCGCCCGTGAGCGTGTCCGGCGCTATTACGACACGCCCTCGCTCGACCGTTCCTATCGCGAACTTTACGAGTACTGGTGCTCCGTGCCGGATCGCGCGGCGCCTGCGGGCCTTATCGGAGCCGAGTCTATCTCCGGAAAGGATGCAGCCTGATGGCGGGAATCGGCTTTGAACTGCGCAAGCTTCTCGCGCGCGAAGATCTTATCGGTATTGCCGAAGGATATGGCTATGCAGCGATCGCAACCAGTGGCCCATGGCTATTCACCATCGTGGCGCTTAGCGCTATTTTGCTGCTAGGGGCTCCTACTGCGCTGCCTTCCGATCTCGCGGCTTTCCGCCTGATCATCGTCTACAATTTCTCCTTTTCGCTGGTGTTGACCGCCCCGGTGGCCATCGTGATGACCCGCTATCTGGCGGATTCCATCCATGCCAAAAACGTCGAACAGGCCCCGGCAGCGCTTCTGGGCGGATTGCTGATCACATATGCCGCCGCGGCCCCGGTCGCCGGCGCGCTTTATGCATGGTACGCCCACCTCGATCGCATGGCGCGTTTCGCCGCCTTCGTGGATTTTCTGCTGATCGCGGGTATCTGGACGGTTAGCGTGTTTCTAACGGCCCTCAAGGACTATCGGGCTCTGGTGCTGTCATTTGGTTTTGGCATGGCGGTGGGTATCGTCTGCGCCGCTTTCCTCGCCGGGTCGTGGGGAGCGCCGGGCATGCTACAGGGTTTCAATATCGGTCTGGTGGTTACCCTTTTCAGCCTGATTGCCCGCATTTTTGCGGAATATCCCACGCGGGCCAGCCAGCCGTTCGTCTTTCTGCCATATTTCCGCAAATACTGGGACTTGGCCTTGGCCGCGCTCGCCTACAGCGTTGCCATTTGGGTTGATAAATGGCTTATGTGGCTGGCGCCCGAACACCAGATTCTCCCCATTGGATTTGTCTCGTTCCCTGAGTACGAGAGCGCCATGTTTCTGGCATACCTTTCCGTAGTGCCCTCGCTTGCAGCCTTCACTTTGACCATCGAAACCGGCTTCTTCGAAAAGTACACGCGGTTCTACGACGACATCCTGCGCCATGTGAGTTACGGCAAAATCGACGCGAACCACCGGGACCTGATCCAATCGCTGATGCAAGGCGCACGTAATTTCGTGATCCTCGAGGGTTCAGTCTCATTTATCGGAATCCTGCTAGCGCCGCAGATCTTTGATTTTCTGGGAATCAGTTACCTCGAGCTCGGTATCTTCCGCCTGGGCCTGCTGGGGGCCTTTTTCCATAGCGGATTGCTGTTTCTGCTGATCGTGCTGAGTTATTTCGATCTCCGCCGCGTCACCTTAGCAATTTCCAGTCTGTTTCTGGTCGCGAATTGCCTGTTCACTCTGGCAACTCTAAAGTTAGGATTTGCGTACTACGGCTATGGATATGGCCTCTCCGCGCTGGTGGCATTCGCCGCCGCGTTCCTCGCGACGGCACATTTCCTCGATCGATTGCCCTACCAGGCTTTCGTCCGCAACAATTCCTCGGTAGCGCAATAGAGCCGGCTACGTGCGCGGCTTTACGCCGAACCGGTACACCAGGCTCCCGGCGGCCACTGTGCCGAAGGCTGTCAGCGACGCCACGGGATGCAGGAATACGCCGTAGCCCATCATGATGAGTCCCACCACAATATATGCCGCCGGAATTAGAGGCCATGCAAAATCCACCTGGCGGAGCCGCTGCCAGCCGGGACGCGTCCGCCTGAAGACAAACAGCGATCCTACCGACAGCACGGAAAACAGAGTAAGACTCATACCGATATAGACCAACAGTTCGAGAAATGGCGTGACCGTCAACACCATGGCGCACAAGCCCTGGCTTAGGATGGCGACAATCGGTGTATGCCAGCGCGGGTGCACCTCCGCGGCGGTGCTGAAAAACGCGCGGTTCTTCGCCATGGCGTAATACACCCGCGGCCCGATAGTTACCTCGGCGCTTACCGTGGCCACGATGGAAAGGGCCATCAGAGCGGAAAACAGCCCTGCGATGCCGGGACCGAACAGGTTGGATGCGGCGAGCGAGCCCACCGCGATCACCGGCCGGCGCTCCCCATCCGGCAATGTCTGTAGCATGCCCGCCAGTGGGGTCGCGTAGATGAAAAGAAGATTCAATCCCAGGTACAAAGCCGCCACAATGGCTGTGCCTGTGGCCAATGCCGCGGGCAAAATGCGCTCGGGACGCCGGATCTCTTCGGCCACGTAGGTGGCGGCATTCCAGCCGCTATATCCCACCATCACGTACAGCAGGCTGACCACGAATTGCGCGGGCAGGCTCACGGTAGAGGTCCGCGCGGCCGGCTCGGAAAAGTGCGCCCAACTGCCTGTTCCCGCGCTGAAACCCGCCACTACGAAAACTATAATTACCAGTAACTTGGTGGCCGTAAGTGCATTTTGCACTTTAGCTACCCGCGCGACTCCAAAGCAATTGAGGATAGTAAATATTAAGATCAATCCCGAAGCCAGCAACTGCCCGTCGCCCAGCCGTAACCCCCACGTCCCGGAGCCGATCACCACTGAAGCGTTCGCCTGCTTAAGACGGGGATCGAAATAGCCCAGGTAATCGGAAAAGGCCAGGGCCGCGGTGGCAATCGGCGCGGAAAATCCCGCGAAGAACGAAACCCACCCCGTCATAAAGCCCCACTCCGGACCATAGGCATGGGTCAGATATACATATTCGCCGCCGGAGCTGGGAAAATTGATTCCCAGTTCCGAATAGCTCAATGCGCCGGCCAGGGCGAACAACGCGCCCGCACCCCAACACAGTAGAACCAAGCCGGCGTTTCCCAGGTCCCCGGCCATGAAGCCTGTGGTGGCGAAGATGCCCGTGCCCACCATGTTGGAAATCACCAGGGCCGTAGCGCTGAAGTAGCCGAGTTGGCGGAGCAGTTCGGCCCGGGGCGTCTGGATACGCGTGCTAGGCATCCGGGAAGGGCCTGATGGTCAAGTGAGCCTATCGCTATTGTATGTCACGCGGCTCGGTTTCCCGCAGTTCGCGCGCGGTCGTTTCCGGCACCGTGTCATTCAGGAAAGTTCCCGCCCCGCTCTCTACCCCCGCCAGGTATTTCAACTTGGTGGCGCTCCTTTGGACCGGATAGAAGTCAATATGGAAATGAAAGTACGGATGCTCCCCTTTGACCGGTGGGTGGCGCAAAATCATCATCAACGGCATGGGAAAGCCAAATAGATTGTCGTACTTCATACGCACAGTTTTGATGATGGCCGCGAGGCCCGCTGCTTCCGTTTCCGTCAGCTCCGGCAAGCCGGATAAGTGGCGCCGCGTACAGATCTGTACTTCTGCCGGAAAGCGCGCGGCATAGGGCACGTACGCCACAAAGCAGTCGTTGCGGGTCACAATGCGCGTGCCGTCGGCGAGTGCCTGCCGCAGCAGTTCGCAGTAGATGCACCGGCTGTCGCGGCGGAAATACGCAGATGCGGATTCCAGTTCGCGTTCCATGAGCGGGGGAACGAAAGGGAAAGCATATATCTGACCGTGCGGATGCGGCATGGTTACGCCAATTGCTGCACCGGTGTTTTCGAAAATGTAAATGTAGCGAATATCAGGATTGGCGGCCAGTTCCCGATACCGCGCACTCCAGACGTGGATCACCTTCAGCCAGTGAGCCGTCGAAAGTTGCGCGGGCGTAATGTGATGGTTCGAGTGATACAGCACCACATCGGTTGTTCCGCGCGCCCCGGTCGAAGCGAACAGGCCTGCGCCGGCGCCGTCCGCGGCGGGGTCGCGTGACGAAAACTCAAAAGGTGGATTATCTAACCGGAAGGCCGCGAAATCGTTGGGATACAGATACACATCGTACTGGCCGGGCACGCGGCCGGACCCCGGGCAGAAGGGACACCAATCCCCCGGCATTTGCGGCCGGCCCTGACGCTCGTCCGCAATCACCACCCACTCCCGCAACAGCGGGTGCCAACGCAGTTCGTTCACGTTTTCATTCTACGGAGTGAAGCATTTATTTCGGCGGCGACAAATACCGCTTGGCGCGCATCTAATCCCCCGTGGCGAGCGAACGGATTTGCACTGTGGACAACCACTTGCCCGACGGTAATTCGCCTTTTAATTCGGTAGACTTGGGAGACCCATGCGCAACGCTCAAAAACACCACCTCGACCTGGAACTCAAGGCGGCGCGCCGCCAAACGGATGAGTTGTTCCAAATTGTGCGGCCCGATTCGCTTTACGAGCGGCCCATTCCGGAGCGGCACCGCATCATCTTCTACCTGGGGCACATGGAGGCGTTCGACTGGAATCTGATGGCGCGCCGTGCGCTCGATGAGGCCTCCTTTCACCCCACATTCGACCACCTGTTCGCGTTTGGCATCGATCCACCGGCAGGCCAATTGCCGCAGGACGCTGCCTCTGAATGGCCGGGCGTGGAAGAAATCGAGCGTTATAACCGGCGCACGCGCGATGCGATCGACGAATCTCTCGCCAAGGTTCCCGAAGAGATGGTGCATGCAGCCATCGAACATCGGCTCATGCATGCTGAGACGCTGGCCTACATTTTGCACCAGCTCCCCTATGACCGCAAATTGCCGCGGTCCACGGCCGATGACCCACCTCGCGCTTCGATTCCCCGCACCACATTCTTAGAAATTCCCGAGGGCATGGCCCGGCTCGGGAATAGTCCTGATAACGGTTTCGGCTGGGATAACGAGTATCAGCCGCTGGCCGAAAACGTCCCGGCGTTTTCCATCGGCCGGCACAAAGTGACGAACGCGGAATACCTGGAGTTTGTCCGCCAGGGCGGTTCGCCGCCGTTATTTTGGATCGAGCGCGCAGGCGCTTGGTTCTACCGCGGCATGTTCGCAGAAATGCCTTTGCCGATGGATTGTCCGGTTTACGCCACCAAGTGCCAGGCTGAAGATTATGCCCGCTGGCGAGGCGCTTCTCTACCTAGCGAGGCGCAATTTCATCGGGCCGCGGACAGCGCTGTGCCTTCCCGCAACACCGATTTTCGCTACTGGGACCCGATTCCTGTAACTGCCGACGACACAACGGAAGATATTCCGGCGCAGATGATCGGCAATGGCTGGGAATGGACCAGCAGTCTTTTCGCTCCCTTTCCGGGTTTCGAATCGCGCGCGTATTACCCCAACTATTCGGAGCCGTTCTTCGATGGATCCCACTACGTTCTCAAAGGCGGATCGCCCCGCACTGCGGCCCGCTTACTGCGGCCTTCGTTCCGCAACTGGTTCCGGCCGTCCTATCCATATATCTACGCCACGTTCCGGCTGGTTCATTCGTGATGTACGCGCAGGCTCCGGAGAATGAGTTCGCGCGCGATGTGCGAGAGGGCCTGGCGCGCGACGGCCAAAAGACGCTCTCTTGCCGCTATTTGTACGATCCCGTCGGCTCGGCCCTGTTTGATGCGATCACGTGCCTTGCCGAGTATGGCCTTACGCGCGCCGATGCGCGCCTCGTCGAGTGCCACGCAGCCGAAATCATTGCCCGCATTCCTGGCCATATCCTGCTGGCGGAACTCGGCAGCGGCAGCGGCGCCAAGACGCGGCCCATTATGCTGCGTCTGGGCGAGCGGCTGGGCCGGCGTCGCAAAGTCATTTACTACCCGATCGACGTTTCGGGCGCCGCTCTGGAGCGCTGCGCACGCGAGCTCGCTTCGCTCGGCACAATCGTTCCCCTGGAAACGGACTATCTGGAGGGATTGGAGCGTGTCGCCGAACAACGCTCGCCGGGCGAAACCCTGCTGGTGCTCTTTCTCGGCAGCACCATCGGAAATTTTGAGCCGGAAGAGGCAGCCGATTTTCTGGCGGCCGTGCGCTCGCGTCTCTCACCGGGAGATGCGCTGCTACTGGGCACCGACCTGGTGAAGCCTGCCGCGCAAATGCTGCTCGCCTATGATGACCCTGCGGGCGTTACCGCAGCCTTCAATTTGAACCTGCTCGGCCGCATTAACCGCGAACTGGATGGCGACTTCGACCTCCGCCAGTTTGAGCATGTAGCCCGTTACGATGGCGCGGCGCAGCGCATCGAAATGCACCTGCGCTCCCGCTCGGATCAGGTGGTAACGATTGGCAAGGCCGCGCTGGTTATAGAATTTGCTGCGGGCGAAACCATCTGGACAGAATCCAGCCACAAGTTCCGCCCTGAACAAATCGTCGCGCTGGCCTGCGCGGCCGGCTTCCGGCTGGAGAGGCAGTGGATCGATTGCGAATGGCCTTTCGCGGAGAGCCTGCTGCGAGCCCAGTAGGCGCTACTCAGTGCGCAGGGCCTCCATCGGGTCAAGGCGGGCTGCGCGGCGCGCCGGCAGAAATGAGGCGACCAGACCGATGGCCGCCAGTAGCAGAGGCACTGCACCAAAGGTCGCGGGATCGTGCGGACTAATTTCAAATAAGAGGCTCTTTAACAGCCCCGCCAAGCCAAATGCTCCCGCAACTCCGATTGCGAGGCCGCCGGCCACGGGGCGCGCTCCGCTTTTGAGCACTAACGCAATGATGCGGCCGGAATCTGCGCCCAGTGCCGCCCGCACGCCGAATTCGCGTGTTCGTGCGGTAACCGAGTAGGCCAATACGCCGTAGATGCCAATACCGGCCAATATCAGTGCTACCGCGGCGAAGCCCGCAAGCAGCCAGGCACTGAACCGCTGGCGCGCGAAGTTTTCGCCCATCACGTCCTCCATGGTCCGCACGGCGGCCAGCGGCTCTGCCGCATCGAGCCGCTGAATCACACGGCGCGCCGGCTCAGCCAAAGCCAGGGGCTTCGAGTCTGTGCGAACCAGGAAAAACATGCGGGGGTAACTGAGGTGAGAGTGAATGTAATAAACCGTCGGTGTTGGCGCGCGATCGAGCGATAACTCGCGCGCATCCGCCGCCACGCCGATGATTTCTGCAAAGGGATTATTTTGCACGTCCATCCACACGCTGATCCGTTTGCCCAGCGGTTGCTCGCCGCGCATGTATCGCCGCGCGAACGCCTGGTTCACGATGAAGCGATAGGGCGCCGTATCGCTGTTATCGAACTCATTGAAGTCGCGGCCGCTCACGAGCGGAATGCCGAGCGTATGGAAATACCCGGGCATGACGGTCTCGATAGAAACGGAGATCTCTTCACCCGGTTTGGCTGGCGGGCGGCCTTCGATGTTTACCGAAGTGCCCGCGCAGCCGCCGCTAAAGGGCACACAGCTTGCCGCGCTCACCGAACGGACTCCCGGCAGACGCGCGAGTTGCTCGATCGCTCGCGCAAAGAATTGCGTGCGCAAACGCGGCGTGGCATAGCGGGCGGGGGAAAGCGCAACGTGGAATGTGAGCAAGCCGGAGGGTTGGAAACCGGGATTCACCGTTTCGAGTCCTACCAGGCTGCGAAAAAGCAGCAGAGCACCGGCAACGAGAATCACGGACATGGCTACTTCTGCACCGACCAGCCACGAGCGCAGACCAACACCCCCGGATCCCGCGCGGCTGTCACCGCGCAACGCGCTCATCAGATCGAGCCGCGAGGTAACCAGCGCGGGCGCTATCCCAAACAGCAGGCCTGTAAATGCCGAAAGAGCGATGGCGCAAATCACAATTCGGAAATCGACGTGGATCCCCGCCGATTTGGCGAGATCCTTCGGCGCAAGAATCACCAAACCTCTCACGGCCCAGCGCGCGAGCGTGACGCCAAAGATGCCGCCGGCTGCCCCGAGCAGAAGACTCTCGGTAAGCAACTGGCGGATCACCCGCCAGCGGCCCGCTCCGAGCGATGCGCGCACCGCAATTTCCCGGCTGCGCGCGCTGTAGCGGGCGAGCAGCAGGTTGGCGACATTGGCGCACGCCACGGTCAGTAGCATAACGACCGCCGCCAGCAATACCAGCAGCGGCGTCTTGGCATCCTGAAAAAGGGCGTCGCGCAAAGGCTCGATGTTTACTGTCCAATTCGTATCGAATGCCGGATATGCTTGTTCGAGCCGCTTGGCGAGCGCGGTCATGTGCGCTTGTGCCTGGCCGATCTTCACGCGCGGCCGCAGACGCCCGACAGACAGCATCCAGCGCCCTGAAGTCTTGCGGTAGTCCTGCGCCGGATCGAGACCGAGAGGCCCCCAGATATCGGTTTCCCGGTCTAGGAAATAGAAATTGGGAGGCAGAACTCCGATGATGGTGTAGGGAAACGAATTCATCTGCACTTTGCGGCCGATAATGTGCTCGTCGCCGCCGAACCAGTTTTGCCAAAGGCGGTAGCTGATGAGAGTGACCCCTCCCGGACTCCGATCCTCTTGTTTGGTAAATAGCCGCCCACGCACGGGTTCGACACCGAGGAGCGGGAAGAAGTCACTCGTAACAGCCACCGCTCCGAACTCTTCGGCGCGGCCGTTGTCTGTGAGCACGGCTGAACGCAACTGCGTGAAGCCGGCCATACCTTCGAAGACGCCGTTCTGCGCTTTCCAGTCCAGGTAATTGGCGGGAGAGACTACGTTGTGTTCGGCGTTGATCTTCGGGTCGGACTCCCAAACCATAACCAGCCGCGACGCATCGAAGTAAGGCAGCGGCCGCACCAGCAGATTGTCGGCAACCGTAAACACGGCGAGGCTCGCGCCTAAACCGAGAGTGAGTGACAGAATCGTAGCAACGGCAAAACCCGGGCTGCGGGCCATGCCGCGCAGGGCATAGCGGACATCGCGCAAAATGGTTTCGAGCCACGCCAGGCTAGCCTGGTCCCGCAGCGACTCTTTCACCGATTCGACGCCGCCAAATTTGAGGAGCGCCTCGCGCCGCGCCTGGTCCGGGCTCATGCCGGCGCGCAGGTTGTCTTCGATGTGCAATTCGAGATGCGCCGCGAGTTCCGCGCTCCATTCGCGTTCCCGCCGCGCCCGGCCGAACCAACCTCCCAGGCGGAGGAACAGACCGCGCAACGTTTTCATGACGCAGACTCTCCCGGGTTGAGGAAACGGGCGATGATCGCCGCGGTCTGGGCCCAGTCCCGCTCTTCCTTCTTCAACTGGCCGCGGCCCGCGCGCGTCAAGCGATAGTATTTGGCTTTGCGATTATTTTCGGAAATGCCCCATTCCGATGCGATCGATCCTTCCTGCTCCAGCTTCAGTAGAGCGGGATAAATCGTGCCATAGTTGAGCGCCAGCCGGTTGCCGCTTACCTGCTCGATGCGGCGCGCAATCCCGTAACCATGCAAGGGGCCAAGTGCCTCCAGAGTCTTGAGAACCATCAACGCCAGAGTGCCCTGCCGCACGTCCGCTTTCTCCGCCACGGAACCTCCTATGGGAAACCTATATCAGAATAGCAGGTTCCTATGGGAATGCAATATGGCTCGCCGGGCGGAAGCGCCAGCGGCTTCGTTATCAACGCCAGCGGCTTGGTTTGACTTGCCTTTCCGCACTCGGCTATGCTGAAGCTTCGCGGTAGAGGTGCGGCGGCCATCAGTAGCCGGGCGGTCATTCCGACTGCGCGCCGGAGCTTGGTGAAAGGGGCCGGGGGCGCCCGTTGGGGCCTTCCGCCGAAACCGCGGGCGGATCGCGCAGGCCGTCCGGTTGGGGAGTCTGGTTAATACCGGCTCACTGTCACCCGTTGTGCGGAATGTCCTAACAATTTGGCTTCCGCCGGGGTGGAGCGCTATCGGGAACGTAGAACGCCTTCTGCGCGGCTGCCTCCCCTTTGCCTCCTCTCCCTTTTACGAGTACTTATGAGCGTTCTAGCATTGACACGCGCGCTAGTGGATATTGAGTCGATTACCGGCAACGAGCAGTCGATCGGCAATTATCTCTGTGAGTATCTGTCACGCCTCGCGCAGCGGACCGGCGGGCGCGTCGAGCAGATGGAGGTAGAACCGAAGCGGCACAACGTGTTCGCGCAATGGGGCGAGCGGCCGGCCGTGACACTTTCCACGCATATGGACACGGTGCCTCCGTTTTTCGCGTCGCGCGAGGATGAGACCACCATCTGGGGCCGCGGGGCTTGCGATACCAAAGGCATTATCGCGGCTATGATCCAGGCGGTGAAAGATCTGCTCGAAGAAGGGGAACGCAATTTCGGATTGCTGTTTGTGGTGGGAGAAGAGCGCAATAGCGCAGGCGCGTATCACGCCTCCGAACATCCACGCGGCTCATCCTATCTGATCAATGGCGAGCCTACGGGGAATCGTTTGGCTCTCGGTTCGAAAGGTGCTTTGCGCTACGAAGTAGTGGCTTCCGGTAAGATGGCGCATTCTGCTTATCCCGAACTCGGTGATTCAGCGATCCACAAACTGGTCGACGCGCTGGCGGATATCCGGCGCATTCCCTTGCCGGTGGATCCGCTGCTGGGAGCCAGCACACTCAATATCGGCACCATCAACGGAGGCTGCGCGCCTAACGTAATTGCCGATTCAGCCTCGGCGGAGATTCTCATTCGCCTGGTGGGCGATTCCACCGCGACTAAAGAGGCGCTGGCGCGCGCCGTAGAAGGCCGCGCCGAGCTTTTGGCTATCCTGGAGATCCCCGCGATGCGGCTCGGCTCTCTCGAGGGCATGGATACTACCGTCGTGGCTTTTACTACCGACATTCCCGCTTTCGGCGGCAACTGGGGAGAGCCGTTCCTCATCGGTCCGGGCAGTATTCACGTGGCTCACACGCTCGAAGAACACGTGCCGAAAAGCGATCTGCTGGATGCCGTAGGAATTTATCGCACAATGGTGAAACAGCTATGCAAACGCGCATCGAAGTAGGTATTTTGGGAGCCACCGGAATGGTAGGCCAGCACTTCATCCGCTTCCTCGAAGGCCATCCGTGGTTCGACTTGCGATGGCTGGGAGCGAGTGATCGTTCCGCCGGCAAGAAGTACCGCGATGCCGCGGTGTGGCATCTGGGCGGCGCAGCCCCTGCCGGCGTGGCGGAGCTTACCGTTGAAGATTCGAAACCGGGGAATGCCCCGCGTCTGCTGTTCTCCGCCATGGATGCCTCGGTGGCTACCGAAATCGAGCAAGCCTTCGCGCAGGCCGGACACATCGTGGTCTCCAATTCGCGCAATCATCGCATGGACCGCGACGTGCCGCTGCTCGTGCCGGAAATCAACCCCGATCATTTGAAGCTGGTGCCGCTGCAGCAGTGCCTGCGGGGGTGGAAGGGGCAGATTGTGACCAATCCGAATTGCTCTACCGTGGTGCTCACCATGGGCTTGGTCCCACTAAGGGCCTTCGGCATTACCAAAGTGATCGCGACCACGCTGCAGGCTATTTCCGGCGCTGGATATCCTGGGGTCGCGTCCATGGACATCGTCGGGAATGTGGTCCCTTTCATTGGCGGCGAAGAAGAAAAAATGCAGCAGGAGACGCAGAAGATTCTGGGCGAATTTCGCGGGGACCATATCGAACCGCTGGCCGCGGGTGTGAGCGCGCATTGCAATCGCGTGCCGGTGGTTGATGGACACACCGTGACCGTTTCGGTAGAACTCGCCACCAAGCCGTCGCTGGCCGAAATGCACGCGGCCTATGACAACTTTCGCGGTGTGCCGCAGGAGCGCGAACTTCCCAGCGCGCCGCCGCGCCCCGTCATTTATCTGCACGAGGCCAACCGGCCGCAACCGCGGAAGGATGCAGAACGCGAACGCGGCATGGCGGCGTTCGTGGGCCGTCTGCGCGCCTGCACGGTTCTGGATTACAAGTTCGTCGCGCTGGGCCACAACACCATTCGCGGCGCGGCCGGCGCGGCCGTGCTGAATGCCGAGTTGATGCACTCCGAAGGGATGCTGGACTGATGGAAGCAACTTGGCGGGGCAGGCTTTCAGCCTGCCACCGGGCTTCTGCCCGGTGCTCGGGCGGCCACACTTTAGAGGTGGACTGATGATCGTCATGAAATTCGGCGGCACCTCGGTGGAATCGGCCGCCGCTATCGAGAGAGTTGCCGGAATCGTCAAAGCGCGCCTGGCGTACGCCCCGGTGGTGGTGGTGTCCGCCATGGGCAAGACCACCAACAAGCTGTTAGCCATCGCTTCTGCCGCCATCCAAGGCGACCGCCACGAATACATCCGCCAGATTTACGACTTGCGCGATTTTCATTCGCGCGAAAGCCGCCAGGTTGTGCCGCTCGCCGAACGCGCCGCTCTCGACCGCATGCTCGATGAGCACTTTCAGGAACTCACCGAGCTGGTAAAGGGCTTGGCCGTGCTGGGCGAGCTTACGCCGCGCTCCATTGACGCCATTTCGAGCTACGGCGAGCGCCTTTCGAGCCGCATCGTATCGCTGGCCTTCGAGCATTACGGTATGAAGAGCGCGCACATCGATGCCCGCCAGTTCATCATCACGGACGCGCGCCACACCCAAGCCGCGCCCCAATACGCGGCCACGTATGCGCGCCTGGCGGCTCTCGCCAAACGGACCGCTGGCGCTGTCCCGGTGATGGGTGGCTTCATCGCATCCACGGAAAACGGCGCCACCACCACGCTGGGCCGCGGCGGCTCCGATTTTACGGCCGCCATTGTGGGCGCGGGGATCGGCGCCGATGAGATCCAGATCTGGACGGATGTGGATGGCATGCTGACGGCCGATCCCACCATCATGCCGGGCGGACACCGCGTGAAGACCATTTCGTTCGCTGAAGCCGCGGAACTGGCCTACTTCGGCGCAAAAGTGCTTCATCCCGCGACGCTGGTGCCCGCCATGGAAAAAAATATTCCGGTGCTGATTCTCAATTCGCGGCGTCCCGACACGCCGGGAACACGCATTGTGCCGGAAAGCGTGGCCTGCGGGAATGTGGTCAAATCGATCGCCTGCAAACGCCAGATTTTTGTGCTCAACATACATTCCACGCGCATGCTGATGGCTCACGGATTTTTGCGGCGCATTTTCGAGGTGTTCGACCGCTTCGAAACGCCGGTGGATATGGTGGCTACCTCCGAGGTGAGCGTTTCGCTGACTATCGATAACACGCGGCGCCTGGAGGAAATCGTGAGCGAGCTGCGGCAATTCGCGGAAGTGGATAGCGAGCGCGATCAGGCCATCGTATGTCTGGTCGGGGATAATATCCGTTACACCCCCGGCGTGGCTAAGCGGGTATTTGGCGCGCTCAATGGCATTAACATCCGCATGATTTCGCAGGGCGCATCATTACTCAATCTGAGCTTTGTGGTGGCGGAGAAGGATATAAGGCGCACTGTGGAAGCGCTGCACGAAGAATTCTTCGCGGAGCTGGACCCCGCGGTGTTCGATCGAGGTGTGCCGGCGGGTCCCGCGGTCCATGCCTAATCTCGCCATCATCGGCTACGGCAAAATGGGACGGCTGATCGAGCAGCTTGCCCCCGAATACGGTTTCTCGGTCGCCTTGAAGTATGACCCGCTGCTCGGGCCCGCTCCTCTGCTTCCAGCGGACTTCGAGACCGTGGATGTAGCCGTAGATTTCACGGTCCCCGAAGCGGTTGTGCCCACGGTGGAAACCATCGCGCCATTGGGCGTGAACCTGGTGGTCGGCACCACCGGCTGGCTCGAACATCGAGAGGCGGTGGAGCGCGCGGTGCGCGCCAACGGCATCGGCCTGGTTTGGAGCCCCAATTTTTCCGTTGGTGTAAACGTCTTTTTCCGGCTGGTCTCGGAAGCGGCCCGCCTGTTGGCCGCACAAGCCGAATACGGCGCATGGGCCTGGGAGATTCATCACGCGGCCAAAAAAGACGCGCCTTCCGGTACACTACGGAAGCTGGTGGAAGACATGAAGAAGGCCGGCTACACACGATCGATTGACGTCAGCGCCAACCGCGCGGGCATGGTGCCCGGCATCCACGAAATCGGTTTCGACTCCACGGCCGACACCATCACTTTGCGGCACACCGCGCGCAGCCGCGAGGGTTTCGCCCGGGGCGCTTTGAAAGCCGCACAATGGGTCATTGGCAAGAAGGGCTTTTACGAATTTGCAGACATCGTCTTTAGCTGAAAGCTGAAAGCTGACAGCTTCTTGGAGGTGGCACATGTTTACAGGAAACAAATTTACCGGCTGCGGCACGGCGCTGGTCACTCCGTTTCGAGCCGATCAATCGTTGGACGAAGAGACTCTGCGCCGGCTGGTACGGCGGCAGATCGATGCGGGCATCAATTTTCTGGTTCCTTGCGGAACCACCGGCGAGAGTCCTACGCTCACACACGCGGAACACCTCCGGGTAATCGAGATCGCGCTGGAAGAAGCCGCGGGGCATGTGCCGGTGCTCGCCGGCGCGGGAGGATATAACACCCGAGAAGTAGTAGAATTGGCCCGCGAACTCGAAGACATGGGCGTGGATGGAATTTTGTCCGTCACTCCGTATTACAACAAGCCCACGCCAGAGGGGCTTTACCAGCATTATCAGGCGATCGCCGCCGCCATTGACCTGCCGATCATTGTGTACAGCATTCAGGGCCGCACGGGCATCAACGTGGACCCCGCTACGCTGGCGCGCCTCGCGCAAATCGAAAATATTGCCGGGGTGAAGGAAGCGTCGGGCAACATCGGACAGATGGCTAGCATCATTGACGTGGCGCCCCCCGATTTCGTGGTGCTGTGCGGCGATGACCCCATCACCATCGCTCTCATGGCGCTGGGAGGGCGCGGAGTCGTTTCGGTGGCTTCGAATCAGATTCCCGCCGAAATGACGCAGCTCGCCCAATCCTGTCTGAAAGGCGATTTCGAAACGGCGCGGCAAATCCAAAAACAATTTCTTCCTTTAATGAACGTCAATTTTGTCGAGTCTAATCCGATTCCCGTCAAAGAAGGCATGGCGCTGATGGGGCTGCTCGAACCGGTGTACCGCTTGCCGCTCTGCCGGGCAAGCGAGGCCAACCGCGCGCGCATCAAAAAAGTTTTGGAATCCGTGGGCCTGCTCCGGGGAGTGCGCGTTGCAAGCTGAAATCGAGCGTCTCTTCGACCACAGTCCGTCATCTTTCCGAAGCGAGGATTTTGAGCTTTTTGCGGCCTTCAAAGCCGAGTTGAACGCGGGCCGCATCCGCGCCGCGGAACCGTGCCCTTCCGCAAGCACCGGCTGGCGGGTGAATGCTTGGGTAAAGAAAGGAATCCTGCTCGGGCTGCGCATGGGAAGGATCGTCGATATGTCGATCGATGCGGTTCGCCAGCCGTTTTTCGATAAACACACGGTTCCGGTGAAGCAGTTCAGCGAGACGAGCGGCGTGCGCCTCGTGCCCGGTGGATCGAGCATTCGCGATGGTAGTTACGTCGGCCGCGGCGTAATTTGCATGCCACCGATGTACATCAATGTGGGCGCCTGGGTGGACGATGGCACCATGATCGATTCCCATGCCCTGGTGGGAAGCTGCGCGCAGGTGGGGAAAAACTGCCATATCTCGGCCGCGAGCCAGTTGGGCGGTGTAATCGAGCCTATTGGCGCCATGCCGGTAATCGTTGAGGATGATGTGCTGGTAGGCGGCAACTGCGGGATATATGAAGGAACCGTAGTGAAGCGCCGCGCGGTGCTCGGCACCGGCACTATTCTCAATCGGTCTACGCCGGTCTACGATGTCGTGCGGAACGAAGTGCACAAAGCGAGCGACGACGAGCCGCTGATCATTCCGGAAGATGCGGTAGTCGTGCCCGGCTCGCGCGCCATCACCCGCGGCCCCGGCAAGGATTGGGGACTATCGGTTTATACGCCCATCATTTTGAAATACCGGGACAGTAAGACCGGCACCAAGATTCAGCTTGAAGATTTGTTGCGGTAGGAGAAGATAGTTGGCCGCGGATGAACGCTGATGAACGCGGATGGAAAACGGGGAGCTTATCAGCGTTCATCTGTGTTTATCTGCGGCTCAGATCGGTTCCTTCAAACACGTGAATGACAACCAAGCAAATATTCCGGGTCGTGCTGGCCTTCCCCGGGGACGTCCAGAGGGAAATGCCTTGGCTGCTGGCACGCGTCAGCATACGCGAGGCAATGATGCAGGTGGTGATGCACAGCCAGCATCACCGCGGCCAGTGCGCGTCGCGGCTGCGAGTTTTTGGCGGCACACCGCCCACGCTCGATTTCATTGTTTGGCTGAAGGACCGGCCAGCCGCCTGGAGTTGAAATGGGTTTCTGGCGCAAAGAAGTGATCGAATTCGCACTCAATCGCGAAACGTTCCATCACATACAAGAGCAGCTTGCGTGGATTGAGCGCGAGCCGGAGAACCCGCACCCGTACAAAAACCTGGCGCAGCTTTACCGCATCGAGGGCCGGCAGGAGGAGGCCCTGGGGTTGCTGCTCCAAGCGGTGCGCCTCGATAGCGCGTTTGCCGAAGCTCATGTAGAACTGGCGGAAATCTATGCCATTCGCGGGGATTCCGGCGCGGCCTGGCGCCATGCGCGCGCGGCCGAAACCGCGGGCAACCGCAGTGCGATCGAGTTACTGGGGCGGCATCGGGTGCCGGAATGACACCTCCTCACTGTGCACGCACTTGCAAATAGAAACCGCGATCAGTATAGTTTTGAACTTCACCATTTTTCTACTACGGTTTTTTCCTTGTGCCGCCGGAGTGCCTCCTTGTAAGCTTGAACTTCAAGCCGCCTTTTCCCAGCACATGCGGGAAACGGAAGGAGTGTATTCATATGAAGAACCGCGAGGATTTTCTCTGTGCGCTCCTGTTGGGCGAGTTCGATGAGAGCCGGTTGCTGATCCACGAGATTTTCCAGGATGCCGGCTGGACACTGCTGGAGGCCCCGGGGAGGAAAGAAGCGTTGCAGCGTCTGGAGCGGGATGCGGTCCACGTGGTGATTACGCGTTCCGAGTTTTCCGGCTGGAATTGGAAGAAGCTGCTGCACAATCTGCGGCGGCGGAAACGGCCGCCCCAGTTGATTGTCACTTCGCGCACCGCCGATGAACATCTCTGGTCCGAAGTATTGAATTGCGGCGGTTATGATGTCTTGCCGGAACCCTTGCGCCGCGATGAAGTGGAACGGGTGGTTGCCGCGGCACGGCGTCATTGTGAGCCGTACCAGGTCCGCACCCCACGCGGACGGGTGAGGCAGCCTTCGATTGCGTGAGGCCGGGGCCGGCCGGATTCCGAAACTAGAGCCTTGGGTATGAAGTTGTAGCACATTAACCGAGTTGCTGCAGGTATTCGTACACCGCTTCCCGCAAAATATCCGACAGAAGTTGGTTCGGTTCGCCGGCGATTTTCCGGCGAGCGGACTCGCGCACGAGACGCTCGTAGATCTCAGGCGGCACCGTAACCGCCAGTTTTCGAAATGCCCCCTTTTTGCCACGAGGAGTGATGGCAGGAAACGAGGCCTTCATCGTGCCTCATACTTCTGAACACTCACAATGCCAACTCGCCCTGGCCACCGTTTCCGAGGAAGGATAAATATAACGTCACCGCCTCACGAAGCAAAGCGGAAAGAAGTTGGTTGGGCTCGCCTGCGAGTTTTCTCCGCACTGACTCGTGGATAAGCTTCTCGTAAGATTCCGGTGGGAGTGTCAAAGTAACTTTTCGAAAACTTCCTTTCTCTCCGTATGGCGGATTCGGGTCCCGTCTCTTAACTTCCCGGCGCTGCGTTGTTTCCTCTACCACGATCCCCTCCTGAGTGGAATGGGTCCGGATGCCACCCAAGTGGCCCCAGACCCACATTGCCAGATATCAACCGACGGCAGTGCCCGGTGTCGTACTGATTGCCTTTATCGGAAGGCTGGATTGTGTGGCAAGCCTGCCAGATGGCTCCAAAACGGCTGCTGCCGGATTTACGACCAGCGAATGGACGTACTCCGGATATGCGGAGATACCGTGTTCGTGCAAGTCCAACCCAAGAGTTTCACCTTCTGGGGAGACACGCAGGATTCCCATTGCATTAACGGCCCACATAACAATCATTGCAACGACAAAGGTTGAGAGAGTAACGGTGGCGCTACCGATTGCCTGCGCAGTCAATAGAGTCGTACCGCCGCCATAGAACAGTCCCTTCAGCGGGGCGGAATTATCAGCGCCAAAAGGTCCGGTCGCTCCGTATGTGCCGGCGGCGAAAAAGCCCAGCGACAGTGTCCCCCAAATTCCGCACAATCCATGCACGGGGACGGCGCCAATCGGGTCGTCAATGCGAAGCCATTCCAATACTTCAACTCCGTAAACGACCACAACGCCCGCAATGCCACCGAGTAGAATCGCTCCGGTTGGAGTTACCCAATAACACGGACAGGTAATTGCCACCAAACCGGCGAGAAAACCATTTATCGTAAAGCTGACGTCCCATTTCTTGCTCATCATATAAGCCACTAACATGGCGATGAGCCCGGCGGAGCACGCTGCCAACGTCGTATTCGCCGCCACCCTGCCGATGCCCTCAAAGTCCAGAGCGGAAAGCGTACTGCCGGGATTAAACCCGTACCAGCCAAACCAGAGGAGGAGTCCACCAGAGGCAGCAATGGTGAGGTCATGCGGCACCATAGGTCCGCCGCCATCACGCTTAAACCGGCGTCCGAGGCGCGGCCCGAGAACGATAGAGCCAGCCAGAGCGATAAAGCCACCGATGGTATGAACAACGGTTGAGCCGGCGAAATCATGGAAGCTTTGCCCGAGTGATGGCAAAAAGTTGCCAGCGCTACCCATGGTTGCAAGAAAACCATCCGGCCCCCAAGCCCAGTGACCAATGATCGGATAGATGAAGCCAGACACAGCGACGCTATATAGCAGGTCCCCCACAAATCCAGTGCGTCCGATCATGGCGCCTGAGGTGATGGTGGAGCATGTGTCGGCGAAAGCGAACTGGAATATCCAGACTGCGAGAAACGCGACACCAGTCGTCTCATAAGTAGCCGGCGCGCCCTGCAGGAAAAACCAGTGATAGCCGATCAGCCCGTTTCCGTGGCTGAACATGAATGCGAAGCCCCAGGCATAGAACAGGATGCCGCAAAGGCACGTGTCCACAATGCACTCCATCAAGACATTAACTGTTTCCCGCGACCGGCAGAATCCCGCTTCCAGCATCGTGAATCCGACCTGCATGCCGAACACTAAGAATGCCGCCACGAGTGTCCAAACCGTATTGATCGGATTAACGATGTCGTTCCCCTTCAAGTTCGGATCGGCAGCGAATGTGCGAAAGCCGATTAGACCTGGATTGAGAATGATGGCCGCGACCAACAAGAGGCCGATGGCGGTGAACTTTCCAGTGAGTAAAATGGCCCCGTATCGGCGCCACTCCGGGTCTCTTAGCCGCGTGCGTAATCGGTTCAGCTTCCCGGCGAAGGTCAGTTTTCTTGTCATAAATAGATCACTCCTCGTATGTGTGGATTCCGATCGAGTGACTCCACACATTGATTCTGTTGTTTGGAATAGCGGCAGCTTAGTTCACAACTTCAGACCGGCAAAGTCGTTTGCGGCTGGCAGGACGGGGCGAGCAGCAGTTGCCGTTGAGAGCTCAGTCTACGATTCGCATTCCTGCAAGTCAAATCAATAATTTGTATTCCCGCTGAAAGTGTTTCGGATTTCGATAGCCGGAAGATAGAAGCGAGGTACAGTCAGAGATCCCAAGATAGCTATCGCTTAGTCAGATCGTTCCAGTCTGGCTGTCGTAATCTGTTAGATATGATCGCTATGTTTTTGCGAGCCGGTAAGGTCAGAACGCTGGCGGTAGTGGCCGCTATGATCGGTCTGATCGCGATCTGCGATTGGCACGCGGGTAACAAGTTCTCTTTGGGCTTGCTGTACATGCTTCCGATGATGCTCGCGGCTACGGCTCTTGCTCCCTGGCAGACGGCCGGCCTGGCCGTCATCTGCTCTCTATTGCGTTTGTGGTTTGATCTTCCGAGCCCCCAGATAGAAGTGGTCTTGCGTTTCATTTTTGCGTGCCTCGCGTACACCGGCGCCGGGATGTTTGTGGCGGCGCTCATTCGTAACCGGGAGCTGGAGGAGCAATTGAGAACCCTGGTCGACAGCAGTCCCGCCGCGATCATCACCGCCGACAGTGCGGGAATTGTGCTGGCGGCCAATTACGCCGCTGATGCTCTCTTTCTGATACCGGCGGGACAAACTCTAAAAGGCCGCAACATGAAGGATCATGTTCCATTGCTGTACGACGCACTGGCCCTTGCTTCACGGCCCGAACGCTTTCGGACGGCCGCTCAATGCCAGGGCCGTAGAGACAACGGAGAAATCTTCCTGGCACATGTTTGGTTCTCATCTTATTTAACTCCTCAGGGACCACGCCTGGCAGCGATCATTGTGGATTCCTCCGAGGAGATGCGCGACCGTGAGGAGGTTAGCCTGAAGCAGTTGATCACCAACAATCGTATTGCTGCGGCGGGGCTCTGTCATGAGGTTCGCAATCTGTGTAGCGCGATTTCGATGCGGTGTGCCGGAATTAGGGCTAAGAGCGGTTTCAGTCTCGACGAAGACGTGCAAGGCTTGAGCACGCTCGTCGCTGGATTGGAACATCTCGCTGCGTGGGAATTGCAGAATCGAGTTCAGAATGCAGTTGAGGAAGTCATGCTACAGGAAGTCCTGGACGACCTTCGCATCGTTATTGAACCCGAATGGCACGACATCGACGGCAAAATAGTGTGGGCGGTTCCGCAACAGATTCCGGTCGTGCTGGCTGAACGGCATGGGCTCTTTCAGGCCTTTCTGAACCTCTCGAAGAATAGTCACCGCGCCGTCTACGATTGTGCGGAGCGAGAACTGTGGATTACCGTTACGGTAGAAGACAAGGCAGCGAGGGTTTTTTTTCAGGACACAGGGCCGGGCATCCCGGATCCTGACCGTCTCTTCGCACCATTCCAACCGGGGGCGGATGGTTCCGGTCTGGGACTTTACCTTTCCCGCGCGATGGTAAGGAGTTACGGTGGGGAATTGCGCTATGAGCGCAGCTCTCACGGTGCTTGCTTCTCCATCGAAATTCCGCTAGCGTAGTGCCATCAACGTAATGGGCGAACCGGGTACCAAGACCATACACCTGATGATTGTCGATGACCACGCGATGTTCCGGGAAGGACTAACGCGGATACTAGAAAGGGAGTCTGACCTGACAATTGTTGGGGAATACGCTTCAGCTACTGATGCGTTGAGTTCCTTGAGGGGGTTGGATGTCGATATCGTTTTGCTCGACGTCGACCTTGCGTCCGAACGGGCAATGGATTTTGTCATCGCGGCCAGGCGTGAGGGCTTCGAAGGGAAAGTTCTGATTGTTACCGCGGGTATCAGTGACCAGGAAGCGGTGCAATTGGTTCAAGCCGGCGTGGCCGGTATCCTGCACAAACAGAATCCTACAGAGGTACTCTGCAATACGATCCGTCAAATCGCGAGTGGCGAAGTTTGCCTGGAAAAGCAGTATTTAGGTCCGTTGTTCCGATCGGTGGCGCGTTCGCCGAGTGGCCGGCCTGCCAAGCTTACCGAGAGAGATAAGGCGGTCCTCCGCTTCACATTACAAGGACTGACGAACAGGGAGATCGCTCAGCAACTGGGCCTTTCCGAAGCCGCCGTGAAAGCATCAGTACGTACCGTATTCGCTAAATTGAACGTCCGGACCAGGGCACAAGCTGTGAAGGTAGCGCTCGAACAATACCGCGATCAGCTTTGAACCGAGCCACGCACCACTAAGATAGCCATCGTTAGATCCTGTCTAGCCTATCTTTGGGTTACCCGGATCGGAAATTATTAGCGGCTGCTTGCGAATTATTGATTGGACACAATTCAGAGCGGGCGCTAGACTTGGCTCTGAATTGTCAAGTCCGTTCGCCCCGTACCGATCTCCGCAGGAAGGCAATCAGCCAGGCACATCCGAGGGGTCTCCATTCCCGGCAGCTCCCAAGGTGGTTGTCGCAACGACCGTAGCACTCGCATTTATCTCCTTTTGGCGTGCCGCTGCGGTGGTATTGAGTGATCTGGCTTCGTCAGCTTTCTACGCCGGGGGAATTGCGGAGCACGCTATCGGACGCAGCGCGCCCTGGTTTGTTCTCGGCGTAATGCTTTTCAGCTTTGCGGTCCGCTCCGTTTACCTGGAATCGTGCAGCATGTACGTGCGGGGCGGCGTATATGTGGTCGTGCGCGACGCCATGAATCACTTCATGGCGCGCCTTTCGGTTTCCGCGCTTATCTTCGACTACATACTTACCGGACCTATTAGTGTCGTAAGCGCAGGACACTATCTGAGCAGTCTGTTAAATGAAATCTCCGGGCTAATACATGCCGGCCACGCATTCAGTACCAATTTCTTCTCGATGTTGTTCGGTATGGCCGTAACGCTCTACTTCTGGTGGAACAACGTCAAAGGTATTCATGAGTCGAGCGGAAAAGCTCTGCGGATCATGCAGATTACTACCGTAATGGTGGTCGGCTTTCTCATATGGTGTCCGCTCACTTTGTTTCTCCGCGGACCTGCGCAAATCCCGCCGTCTCCTTTGCCGCAGCATCTCCAGTTCAGCCCGGATGCGCTCGGCTGGCTGCGGGGAACCTTTTGGCCGCAAATCGGCGCCATCGGCATCATCATTGCGTTCGGACACTCGCTGTTGTCGATGAGCGGTTTCGAAACCCTGGCCCAGGTGTACCGCGAAATCGCTCACCCCAAGCTACGGAACTTGAAATACACCGGGAATATTGTTTGCGTCTACGCTGTGTTTTGCACCGGTATCGTCACGCTATTTGCCGGGATGATCATCCCCGATTCTGTCCGTGGGGCATACGTCGACAACCTGCTGGGCGGCCTGACCAGCCACCTGGCGGGACCGGCTCTGTTGCGCGTGCTGTTCCATATTTTCGTGGTGGCTGTCGGTGTTCTGATTCTAGCCGGGGCTGTAAACACCTCGATTATTGGCGCCAACGGAGTAATGAACCGCCTGGCCGAAGACAGGGTTTTGTTGGATTGGTTTCGACGCCCTCATAAGCGCTATGGCACCACGCACCGCATTATCAACCTCATTACACTCCTGCAACTCGGCACCATTTTGATGAGTGGCGGCGATGTCAATTTGCTTGGAGAAGCCTATGCCTTCGGAGTGGTGTGGAGTTTTTTCCTCAAGTCGCTGGGTGTGCTCGTGCTTCGTTTCAAACGCCATGACCAGGAGTACAAGACACCACTGAACCTGCGGATCGGGCAATTGGAAATTCCGGCTGGGTTGATCGCAACCACCCTCGTGCTCGCCCTGGTAGCGATCGCCAACTTGTTTACCAAGCAAATCGCGACGATCTACGGCGTCAGTTTTACCATTGCGCTATTCGTGGTCTTCACGATATCGGAAACCGTAAACAAGCGCAAAATCGAAGCGAAGCAGGCCGGCCTTGAAGAGTTCAACCTAGACATGCGGCCCGATGTCAATGCGGAGGCGGTGCACGCCAGGACAGGATGCATTTTGGTGGCTGTTCGTGACTACAACCGCATGGAACATCTCTTGCATGTGCTGAAGAAGACCAACGTGCGGCGGCACGATATTGTGGTGATGACCGTGCGGCCTGTGTCCGCAGGGGCGGGTGAATACGCGCTATCAGATCGCCAGCTCTTTTCGGATTATGAACGCGAATTGCTTACGCGAGTAGTGTCCATGGCAGAGCGGGAGGGAAAAACGGCCGACCTGCTGGTGGTGCCGGGCATTGATCCATTCGATGCCGTGGTACAAACTGCCGCCAAACTGCACGCCTCGCGGCTGGTCACCGGTGTTTCCGCCCGCATGGATTCGGAGGAACTGGCGCGGCGCATCGGCCTCGCCTGGGAAAATCTTCCGGAGCCGCGGCATTCGTTTTCGCTGGAAATCATCAGTCCCGGTCGTCCTTCTGTTTATGTCAATTTAGGCCCGCATCCGCCGCGCCTGTGGCCCCAGGACATCGACCGCGCCCACGACTTGTGGTTACGACTCCAGGGGAAATTCGGTTCGAGGCTGCACCACCGCGATGTAGTGGGCCTTGCTCTACGGCGTCTGGAGAAGGATCTCGCGGGCGAGCAGGCGCTCGACGTCATCAAAGATTTGGAACATGAGTTGGGAAAAAACGGAGCCGAGAGCGCCTGAGAGCCAACCGAACGCCGTTGGCGGACTCCGGACGGCTGCCCCGAAACTGTATCCTCCACACCCTGCATATAGATAAAGTTCTTGACGTTATACTAGATCTTGGGGCATGATTACGAAGTCGCTTCTCTCACGGGAGAGGCGGCAGGAGGAATCCATGGGCCAAATATCCGTCGATCTGAGTGCGAAAATGGAGGCGTTGAGCACCAGAATCACTACTAAATTCAAAACAGGGATTACCTTTCCCCGCTTCTTCACCGCCCGGCTGGAGGCCGGCAAAACTCCCTATGACGATGTTCAATGGGAGACCCGTACCGCATCGATCGGCAACGATAAGGGCGCAGTCATCTTCGAGCAACGGGATGTCGAAACGCCGGCCGGCTGGTCGCAGACGGCCACCAATATTGTGGCCAGCAAATATTTTCACGGCAAACTCGGCTCACCGGAGCGGGAGACGAGCGTGGCGCAATTGGTGGAGCGGGTAGTCGACACCATCACGGGGTGGGGGCGCAACGACGGCTATTTTCAAGGCCCGCAGGATGCGGAAAACTTCCAAAACGAACTGGCGCACCTGATGCTCACGCAGAAGGCCTGTTTCAACTCGCCCGTCTGGTTCAACGTGGGCACCAAAGAAACGCGCGGCTATGGCTGGATTTACGATGAAGCGGCCGGGCGCATCGCCAAGCTCGAATCGGGCGCCGACGCCCGCCCGCAATGCTCCGCCTGTTTCATCGTTTCGGTGAAGGACTCGCTCGAATCCATCCTCGATTTGGCGAAAACCGAGGGCATGCTTTTCAAATGGGGCTCGGGCACCGGCACCAACCTCTCGGCGCTGCGCGAAGAGGACGCCATTCTCTCGGGCGGCGGCCGCGCTTCCGGACCCCTCTCGTTCATGAAGGGCTTTGACGCCTTTGCCGGCGTGATCAAGTCCGGCGGCAAGACGCGGCGCGCGGCCAAAATGGTCATTCTCAATGCCGATCACCCCGATATCGAGCAGTTCATCTGGTGCAAAGCTAAAGAAGAGAAGAAGGCTTATGCTCTGGTCGAAGCCGGCTACGATGCCTCGCTCGATGGCGAAGCCTACAGCTCCATCTTTTTCCAGAACGCCAACAACTCCGTGCGCGTCACCGGCGATTTCATGGAAGCAGTGGAACGCGATGGGGAGTGGTGGACCAGGTCGGTAGTGAGTGGCCAGCCTGTGAAACGCCACAAGGCGCGCGATCTGATGCACCAGATTGCAGAAGCAACGCACCAGTGCGGCGATCCGGGCATGCAGTTCGATACCAACGTCAACCGCTGGAATCCCTGCAAAAATACCGCCCGCATCAATGCTTCCAACCCCTGCTCCGAATACATGTTTCTGGACGATTCGGCCTGCAACCTCTCCTCGTTGAACCTGATGAAGTTCCTGGGTCCTGATGGCTATTTCGACGTGGAAGCCTTCCGCCACGCGGTGGCCACCATGATTCTGGCGCAGGAAATTATCGTGGACAACGCCAGCTATCCCACGCAAAAAATCGGCGAGAACTCGCATAATTTCCGTCCGCTGGGCTTGGGTTTCGCGAACCTGGGAGCGCTGCTCATGTCCCTGGGCATTCCCTACGATAGCGAGCAGGGGCGGGACTACGCGGGCGCAATCACCGCCATCATGTGCGGGCAGGCATATCTCACCAGCGCGCGCATTGCTGAATCCACCGGCCCTTTCCCCGGCTATGCGGCCAACGAGCAGCCGTTCCTGGAAGTGATCCGCATGCACCGCGATGCCGCCGCGCGTCTCAATCGCAACAACCTGCCGACAGCCATGTACCAGGGCGCGCAGCAGTGCTGGGAAGATGCGTATGAATCGGGGCGGCGCTACGGATACCGCAACGCGCAGGTAACGGTGATCGCGCCCACCGGCACCATCGGTTTCATGATGGATTGCGACACCACCGGAATCGAGCCCGACCTGGCGCTGGTGAAATACAAGAAGCTGGTCGGCGGCGGCGTGCTGAAGATCGTCAACAACACCGTGCCGCAGGCGCTCATCAAGCTGGGCTATTCGCCGGACCAGGTGGAAAGCATCGTCTCGCACATCGATTCTACGGGCACTATCGAAGGCGCGCCGCACATCAAGCCCGAGCACCTGGCGGTGTTCGACTGCAGCTTCCGCCCCCAGAACGGAACGCGAGCCATCCACTACATGGGCCACATCCGCATGATGGCCGCGGTGCAGCCCTTCATCTCCGGCGCGATTTCCAAAACCATCAACATGCCGGAAGAATCCACCGTCGAAGAAATCATGAGCGCTTACACCGAAAGCTGGAAGCTAGGGCTGAAGGCAGTGGCCATCTACCGCGACAATTCGAAAAAGGTGCAGCCGCTCAGCTCCGGCTCGGGCAAGGGCGAGAAGAAGGCCTCATCTCCAGCGGCCTCCGCGCTGGCAGAAAAAACGACGCTCGAAAAAGCCGCGCCGGTGGAAAAAGTGGTCTACCGCCCCGTGCGCCACAAGCTGCCCGATGAGCGCCGCTCCCTCACCCACAAATTCTCCATTGGCGGCCACGAAGGCTATATCACCGTGGGCATGTATGACGATGGCTCACCCGGCGAAATTTTTATCACCATGGCCAAGGAAGGCTCCACCATTTCCGGCCTCATGGATTCGTTCGCCACCGCCATCAGCTTCAACCTGCAATACGGCGCGCCGCTCAAATTCCTGGTGGACAAATTTGCGCATGTGCGCTTCGAACCCAGCGGATGGACCGGGAACCCGCAGATCCCCTACGCCAAATCCATCATGGATTACATCTTCCGCTGGCTGGGCGCGAAATTCCTCGGCCCCGAATACGCCATCACGGAAGCTGGCGAGGCGCCTGTGCTGCGGCCCACCGAAGCCGAAGCGCAGCAGGCCCTGCCCTTCGCCCCGGTGGTTACCGACGCTCCTTTATGCGCCGAGTGCGGCTCCATCATGACCCGCAACGGAAGCTGCTATAAGTGCGGGAATTGCGGCGGAACGAGCGGGTGCAGTTGAGCGGCCGCGCCCCGTCCCCTATCGTCAGCCCGGTACCCAGCGCGTCCGCGCGCCGCAATTCGAAGCTGATCGCCTTCGGCTGGTATGGCGGCAAGTTCAGCCACTTGAATTGGCTGCTGCCGCTCTTACCCGCCTGTCATCATTACTGCGAGCCGTTTGCCGGTTCAGCGGCGGTGCTGCTGAACCGTGAACCTTCTCCTGTCGAAACGTACAACGATATCGATGGCGACGTGGCGAATTTCTTCCGCGTCCTCCGAGACCGCCGGGACGAGCTGACCGAAGCCATCGCTCTCACGCCATTCTCGCGGGAAGAGTTTTACCTGGCCGTCACCACGCGTGAGGGCGTTTCCGAACTGGAGCGCGCACGGAGGTTCTTCGTCCGCGCGCGCCAGGCCAGAACCGGCCTCGCGCAAACAGCTTCTCTCGGGCGCTGGGCCAATTGCAAAAACACCAGCCGCGCCGGAATGTCGGGGGTCGTATCGCGTTGGCTGGGCAGCGTGCAGGATCTTCCCGAAATCGCGCTGCGCCTGCTTCGTGTGCAAATTGAGAATCGCCCGGCCGTCGAAGTGATTCGCCTCTACGACGATCCCGGTACTCTGTTTTACTGCGATCCTCCCTACGTTCACCGCACGCGCGGCGACCCCAATGCCTATGGTTTCGAAATGGACGACACTGCGCACCGGGAGCTTGCGCGCGCGCTCCGCCAGGTGAAAGCCAAGGTTGCCGTCTCCGGGTACCGCTGCGAGCTGATGGACACACTCTATGCCGGCTGGACTTGCATCGAGGCGTCACCCAAGCATTGCCACTCGATCAAAAAGTTGCGGCAAGAGGCACTGTGGATGAACTACGCCGCCCACTGAAAACCGCGCCGCTGGTCTATACTTCATAAACAGGACCGAAAGGAGCGCCTATGACCCTGCCTTCCCGCCGCGAGTTCCTGCTGATCGGAGGCGCAGCCGCATGCGCCCCCTTGGTCCGCGCCAATGACCGTGTGCTGGGCATGATTTTTCCGCCCGCCAATTACCCGGTCCCTCCCGAAGCCCGGCTTCTCTATCCCGCCGGCGTGAAGTTCCTCGCCGAGGGCGTGGGCTTGGAGCGCATGACGCCCGAAGAATACGACCGCGTCTTCGACCGCATTCTACCCGCCGCCATCAAACAGGCCAAACAAGGCGCTAACGCCATCGACGTCATGGGCACCTCGCTCACGTTCTATAAAGGCGCGGCCTTCAACCAGCGTCTCATCGACACCATCAAGAAAGAGACTAGCCTGCCCGCCACCACCATGAGCACCGGCATTGTAGACGGCCTTCACGACATGGGGAGCCGGCGCGTCGCCGTCGCCACCGCCTATAACGACGAAGTCAATCGCCGGCTGGGTGTCTTCCTCCAGGAGTCCGGTTTTGAGGTCCTCACCGTGAAAGGTCTCGGCATCGTGCGCTTCGAAGATTCCGCGCCGGTCACCCAGGAGCACTTGCTCGAATTCAGCGCGAGCGTTTGGAAATCGGCGCCCAAAGCCGACGCCCTGGTGATTTCCTGCGGCGCTCTGAAGACTTTGGACCTGCTCGTTCCTCTCGAGAAACGCTGCAAAGTTCCGGTGATTTCGAGCACCCCACACGCCCTGCGGGCCGGCGTGCGCCTCCTCGGCCTCAGCGGTCGTGCGCCCGGTTACGGTTCGCTGCTCGAGAAAGGGTGATTTCTTTCAATTCTTCCCCACAGCGCCGCACTATTGAGCCCGGAAAGCGAGGTTAGTATCATCGCCATATGGCGGCTCATTTAACGAAGAAGCGTCCAGCCCGCCGCAAGCGAGCGCGCAAATCCGCGCCCGTCATCCACGAAGGCCCCGCGCCAGCCCAAACGCTCGACGGGATAGCGGGCGTTCGGGACGCGGCACTCTGGGTGATCCTCTTCTGCGCGACTCTGGTGGCTTATTGGCCCGCGGTCCACGGAAGCTTGCTTTGGGATGACGCCAACCACGTTACCCGCCCTGCCCTTCAGTCCCTCCATGGGCTTTGGCGAATCTGGTTCGAGCCGCGCGCAACGCAGCAATATTATCCGCTCCTCTACAGCTCGTTCTGGTTAGAACATCGGCTCTGGGGAGACGCGGTTACTGGCTATCATCTGACCAACATCACCTTGCATGCACTTTCGGCCGGCCTGGTCGTGCTGATTGCACGGCGGCTTTCGCTAGCGGGCTCGTGGCTCGCGGGTTTCCTCTTCGCCCTTCATCCTGTCTTGGTGGAAGGCGTAGCCTGGATCTCGGAGCAGAAGAGCACGCTCTCGGGATTTTTCTGCCTTGCCGCCGCCCTCGCGTACCTGCATTTCGACGAGAAACGGAGGGCGTCAATTTACGTTCTGGCAACCGGCCTGTTCACGATGGCGCTGCTCAGCAAGTCGGTGACGGCCATGCTCCCCCCCGCTTTACTGGTGGTCCTTTGGTGGAAACGCGGCCGGCTGGAACTCCGTCGCGATGCACTGCCGCTCTTACCATGGCTGACGATGGGCGCATCCATGGGGATCTTCACGGCATGGTTTGAAAGGACGATCGTCAAGGCGCAAGGCGCGGGCTTCGACGACCTGACCCTGATCGGGCGTGTGCTAGTGGCGGGCCGCGCAATCTTCTTTTACTTGAGTAAGCTCATTTGGCTCATCAATCTTACTTTCAATTACCCCCGCTGGCATATCAACCCAGCCGTTTGGTGGCAATATCTGTTTCCGGCTGGCGTGGTAGCGGTAGGAGTCGTGCTACTACGAATCTCTTCGCGTAAGCGCGGCCCGCTGGCCACGTTTTTGATTTTCATCGGCGTGCTGTTTCCCGCGCTTGGCTTCCTGAATGTTTATCCGTTCCGCTATTCGTGGGTCGCCGATCACTTCCAGTATCTGGCGAGCCTCGCCATCATCTTACCTGCGGCCTCTTTGCTGACCCGTGCAATCGAGCGATTCCTTCCGGGAAAATTCCCGGCAATCGCCGCTCCTGCCGCGCTGATAGCCGCGCTGGGGGTATTGAGCTGGCGGCAGACCCCAATGTACCGCGACGACTACACTCTGTTCAGCGAGACCGCCGCGCGGAATCCGGACAGTTGGCTTGCGCACAATTGGCTCGGAAATATGTTTTTTCGGATGCCCGGCCGAGAAAGCGATGCAATCGCCGAGTATGAGCGCGCGGTGCGGCTGGAACCGGATTATGCTGAAGCCTACACGGATCTGGGAGAAGCGTTGAAGCGCTTCCCGAATCGCCTGACGGAAGCGATCCCGGTACAGCGGGCCGCGGTTCGGCTGCGTCCCGATCTCCCGGAAACCCACGCCAATTTGGGAAGCACACTGGCGCAGATTCCGGCCCGTTTGCCGGAGGCCATCGGCGAATTCGAGGCCGCGCTCAGGCTCGATCCGAGCCTTCCGCAACTCCACTACGATCTGGGGATCGCGTTCCTCAACACGCCAAACCGGCTGCCGGACGGCATCCGCGAGCTCGAAGCCGCGATCAAGATCGCGCCCACTTATACGCAGGCGCACTACGGCCTCGCAAACGCGCTCAGTCACACTCCCGGTCGCATAGCGGACGCGATTGCAGAATACGAAACCGTGCTGCGGATCAGACCGGATTTCCAGCCTGCGGAGCAGGCGCTCGAACGCTTACAAGGGACGCGATAGCCAAGCCGGGCCTAGTAACAGCGGGCTTTGCCTCGGCAGTGACCTCTTACACAAATCACTCTCTTCATCTGAACTCAACCGGATGTACAATAGTTTTAATGCGACGCTGCTCCGTGCGCCGCACCGATGGCCCTACCTGCCTGCGGAGTGATTTCATGTCCGAAAGCCTCGAAACCAGCCGCGATGGCCGTGTTTTGCGCGTGGTCTTGAACCGGCCCGAAAAGCGCAACGCCCTCAACGCCCAACTCTGCCGCGACCTCGTGCGCACCTTCGAAGATGCCTTCCGTGATGACGCGGCCGGGGCCATTCTGCTCGCGGGTAACGGCAAACATTTCTGCGCCGGAATGGATTTGAGCGAAGTCTCCGCCGCCACCGCACCTGAGATCAGCGCGGCCCAGGAACAACTGTTTACCATCGGCGCCCGCGCGGATAAACCCATCGTGGCAGCCGTGGCCGGTGCTTCACTCGGCGGTGGCATGGGCTTGGTGGGCAACTGCCATATCGTCGTCGCTCATCCGGAAGCTACGTTCGGTCTCACGGAAATCCGCATCGGCCTCTGGCCCTTTCTCGTGTTTCGCGCGCTCGCCGCGGGCTTGGGCGAACGCAGGGTGCTGGAGTTGGCCCTCACCGGCCGCATCTTCCCCGCTAGTCAGGCCAAAGAAATGGGCTTGGTGCAGGAATTGGCCGCCGATCCGCAAATGCGCGCTGCGGAAATTGCCCGTTCGCTCGCCGATTCCTCTCCAACCACCATCCGCAGCGGCTTGGCATTTGCCCGCGAGGTCCGCGGGCGCGACTGGATCACGGCCGGTGAAATCGCCCGCCGCGCGCGCGACGCAGTCTTCGAAAGCGCCGATTTCGCCGAGGGCCTTGCGTCATTTCGCGAAAAGCGCTCCCCGCGCTGGCCCTCGCTCAGTCAGGAGGAGCCACACTAGATGTGGTATTCCTTTGTCAATTGGTCCAAAATAATGGGGTAGGCATGCTTTACTTTTTCCGAGATGGCATTTAGTATGGTTACAACTCCCCCCAAAAACGCTTGAGGTATCCTCTTGCTCAGACTGAAACGGATCGAGATACAAGGTTTTAAATCGTTCTGCGACCGCACCGAACTGCGCTTCCACGGCGAAGGCATCGCGGCCATCGTCGGACCCAACGGCTGCGGCAAGTCCAATATCAGCGACGCCATCAGTTGGGTTTTGGGCGAGCAGTCCATCAAAACTTTGCGCGGCACCCGCATGGAAGACGTCATCTTCGCCGGCACGCACGAGCGCAAACCCGTCGGCCTGGCATATGTCACTATGACCCTAGTCGATCCCGAAGCCAGCCATTCGCACAAAATCCAGGTAGTGGAAAACGGGCAGCCCGCGGCGCACGCCCAGCCCGGAGAAGTCACCATCACCCGCCGCCTGTATCGCTCCGGGGAAAGCGAATACCTCATCGACGGCCATGCCGCGCGCCTGCGCGATATCCAGGACCTTTTCATGGGCACCGGTCTTGGCCCGGAAAGTTACGCCATTATCGAGCAGGGCCGCATCGGGCAGATTCTCAGTTCCAAGCCGCAAGACCGCCGCGCCATCGTCGAAGAGGCCGCGGGCATCGGCCGGTTCAAAACCAAAAAGCGCCTGGCTGAGGCCAAGCTGGAAAGCGCCAAGCAAAACCTCGCGCGTGTCTACGACATTCTGGAGGAAGTCACGCGGCAAGTTAATTCGCTCAAGCGGCAGGCCGCGAAGGCACGGCGCTACACCGAGCTGAAAGCCGATTTCGAGAGCCGCCTGCGGGTGGTGCTTTCCGGCAAATACCGCCTCTTGGAGCGCGATGCCGCCAAGACGGCGATTGACCTCAACCTGGCCGCCGCCGAACTGAAATCCCTCGCACAGCAGGTCTCCGAAAAGGAGCAGGCGCACGAACAGGAGCAATCCGCCTGCTACAAGCTGGAACAGGAACTCACCGCCGCGCGCCAGCAGCTTTCCGAGTCCAGTGTGGATGCCGAACGCACGCGCGGCCGGCTGGCGGCCCAGGTGCGCGAAAGCGGCGCGATGGAAGAGCGCATCGCCCAGGCCGAAAAGGAATCGCAGGAACTCGATGGCCGCCTCGATACACTCAACCAGGAAACCGCTCTGAACCAGCAGAACCTGGCCGCTCTCGAAAACCAGATCGGGCAGGCGCGCGGCCGCATGACCGAAATCAATCAGCAGCGCGAAGCTTTGCAGACCGAGGTGCGGCAGAAGGAGCAGGCCATCGAAGCCGGCCGGCAAGTGGTGCTGCGCCTGCTCGGCGAGGCCTCCACGCTCACCAACCAACTCGCGCAGGTCGAAGAGTACCTGGCTGCCATTGAGCGCGAAACCGCCCGCTCCCAAAGGGAAGAGCAGATGGCCGCCGCGGAAATGGAGCGGCTGGAAACGGCCAGCCGCAATCTTTCCGAGACAGTGCGCGAGCGCCAGCTCGAACTCCAATCCGTGACCGCGGAAAAGCAGCAGACCGAAGCAGACCTCGTTGCCCGGCGGCGCGCGGCCACCGAAGCGCGGCAGCAAATCGACACCCTCAAAAGCGAAGTTTCGGCCATGCGCGCGCGCAAGGAATCGCTCGAACAGGTACTCGCGCACCGCACCTATACCACCGAGTCAGTGAAGCGCCTCTTTGCGTCGCTGGAGAAGACAGCGGCCCCCGGCCAGCAGCAGGAATTGCAGCTCATGGGCGTGCTCGCCGACTACGTCGAAGTTGACCCACAGTTTGAAAAGCCGGCCGAAGAATTCCTGCACGAAGAACTCGAATACGTAGTCGTCGAAAACTGGAGCCAGGCCGAGCGCGGCCTGGATTTTCTGCGCGCGCGCGCCGACGGGCGGGCCACCTTCCTGGTGCATCCGGAATCGAATGGCAACGGGCATCACCAGTTACCCGAACCACCCATCGGTCCCGAGGCCGGAGTAGCGGCGCGTTTGAGCGATGCGCTGCGGCTTACCAATGGTTTTCGCGACCGCGCCACCGATCTGCTGCCGCGTGTTTCTCAATGTTTCCTGGCCGAAGACCGCGCAGCGGCGCAGCGCCTCGCTGGCGAATATCCGCATCTCTATTTTCTGCTGCCGGATGGCGCGTGCTACCACGGCTGCACCCTCACCGGCGGCCGCAAGACGGGGGTCGGCCCCCTGGCCATGAAGCGCGAAGCTCGCGAACTGGCGGCGGCGCTGGCGTCCCGCCAGGCGGCCCTCGATTCCCAGGTGGCCGATCTCGAAGCATTGAACCGCGAAATCGCCGCTATTGAAGGGGAACTCGAACGGCTGCGAGGATTACAGCAGAGCCGCGAAAAAGACCGTGTTGCGCTCGAACACGAAATGCGCAAGCTCGGTGACGACCTGTCTCGCGCCAATTCCCGCATTTCGGTGGCGCGCCTCGAACTGGAGAGATTGCGCCGCGATGCCGCCAAATCGGTCGAGCAGCGCGAGAAGAACCAGGCCGCTGTGGAGGAAAAAGAGCGCCTGCGCGCCCAGCGGGAGCAGGCTTTGGAGAGCGACCGGCAGACCCTCGACCAGATGCAGGCGCGCGCTTCCCACATCGGCGAAGAGCACGCCGCCGTGCGCGCGGAGCTGGCAGGCTTTGAGGAGCGCCACCGTGCCGGGCGCGCAACGCTCGCGCGGCTGGAGCAGCAGTTCCGCGAGATTACGGCGCGCCGCAAAGGTATCGGCGCCGAAATCGATCGTCTCGGCGAACAGCGCGCGCGCCTGCTCGCCGATAACGTAGATCTCGACCGCAAAGCCGCCGCGCTCGCCGACCAGATTCTCGCGCTGGAGGTGCGGGTCAACGAGATGGCTACCGCCGATGCCGCCAGACGCGAAGCTCTGCGCTCCAGTGAAGAGGAGCTAAAACTGCTGCGCGCCGGTGTCGAGGAGCGGCACGCCCGCCGCTCCGAGATCGAAGTGGAACTCGTCCGCAAACAGGCCGAACTAAAATTTCTCGATGAGACCAGCCGCAAGGAGCTGAACTCTCCCGTCGAGGCACTGGCCCCCGCGGACGGTCCGGTTCCCGAGCCGGAAATAATTGCTGAAGCCGAGCAGTCCGCGCTCGAAGTGCGCAACCGCATCGAAGCCTTGGGCGCGGTCAATCCCGCGGCCATGGAGGAGTTCCAGGAAGCGCAGCAGCGCCACGACTTCCTCAGCGCGCAGCGGCAGGACCTCATCGACTCCATTCGCGACACCGAAAAAGCCATCCAGGAGATCGACCAGGTTTCGCGTAACCGCTTCGCCGAAGCCTTCGAAGCCATCAATACTAATTTCCGCGCGGCCTGCCAGACGCTGTTCGGTGGCGGTTCCGGCGAAATGCGGCTCACCGATCAGGAAAACCTGGCGGAATCGGGAATCGATATCATCTGTTCCCCGCCCGGAAAGCGGTTGCAGAACGTGCTGCTGCTCTCCGGTGGCGAGAAGGCGCTGGCGGCGGTGGCATTGTTGATGGCCATTTTCAAATATCAGCCCAGCCCCTTCTGCGTAATGGACGAAGTGGATGCGCCGCTCGATGAAACCAACATCGGCCGCCTCGCCAGCATGATTCAGGAGATGTCGCGCGAGACCCAGTTCGTCATGATCACCCATTCCAAGCGCACCATGGAAGCGGCCCAGGCGCTCTACGGAGTCACCATGCAGGAACCCGGCGTTTCGCGCCTGGTTTCGGTGCGCTTCGGAGCAGCAGCCGGAGCAGCAGCATAAGCTGTAGTGGTGAGGAAATGGCGCGAGGCCGGTCTGTACCCAGCGGTCATCCTCGCTGTCAACATTCTGATTGCCCGCAAGCTGTTCGGGCTTGAGTACTCGGCGAATCTGGCATCGAACGAGGGCGAGTTCATCGCGATCGCGCGGCAGGTGGCCGCGCACCTCACGAGGCCAGGCGATCTGCTGTGGTGGCCGGTGTGGGATTGTGGCCTGCCCTTTCAGAATACCTACCTGCCGCTGTTGCCCGTGCTCGCCGGCTTGCTGAGCGGCCTCACCGGCCATAGCGCCGCGCTCTCATTTCACCAGGTAGGGGCGGCGGCGTTCTGCCTCGGGCCGGTCGCCTTGTATGCGTTGGCTTGGGGTATTGGGCGAAGCGCCGGAGCGGCCTTCTTCGCGGCGCTGTTGTACTCCGTTTTCTCGCCCTGCGTGCTGCTGGTTCCCGCCATCCGCAATGATGTGGGCAGCCTCTGGAATTCGCGCCGCCTGCAAATTCTGTCGTACTACGGCGAAGCCCCGCACACACTCTCGCTGGTGTTCGTGCCTTTGGCCATCCTGTTTCTGTGCCTGGCCATCACTCGTGGAAAGTTATGGCAGCAAGTGCTTGCGGGAATTTTGAGCGGCGCGGCTGTGCTGGCCAACGCGTTCGGCACAGTCATCCTTCTCCTGGCCGGCATCTCTTTGCTCGCCACTGTCTCTACGGAACGCGCGTGGAAGAATCTGCGGCTTCTCGCGGCCATCGGCGTCCTCACCTATCTTTGGATTTCGCCGCTGGCGCCACCATCGGTTCTCGCGGCGATCCGCATGAACTCCCCCACGATAGGCGCGGACTACCGGTTCACCGCGCGATCTCTGGCGGGAGTGGCCATTCTGACTGCCGGCTTCATAATGGCGTGGTGTGGCATGTCGAAAGCGAAATGGCCAGCGCATCTCCGCTTTTCGGCTCTCTTCGCCCTTTTGACGGGCGGCATCGTGCTACTGGGATGGTTCGGGAACATTTATGTCGTCCCGCAGCCACACCGGTATCAAATCGCGATGGACATGGCTATCTCGCTGGCGGTGATTTTTGCCGCGAAGGAGTGGCTTGCAAAAGCTCCCCGGCGTACCGGGAGCATCGTGGCGGCGGTAGCACTCGCGGCACTCGCCATCGAAGCACGGCATCAAGTACACTATGCGCGCGGCTTGATCCGATCGGTTGATATCACGCGCACAGTGCCCTACCGCGTGGCACAGTGGGTGACAGCCAATCTGGATGACAACAGAGTGATGATTGGAGGAGCGTACTCGTTCTACTTCAACGATTTTACCGATACGCCGCAATTACACGGCGGACAGGAGCCCATGCTCCCCAATTTCGTGATGCGGATTGCGGCGTTCACTATCTATTCGGTGAAGAGTGCCGAGATAACTACTTTGTGGTTGAAAGCTCTTGGCGCGCATGCCATCCTGGTTCCGGGGCCTCACAGCGAAGAATTCTATAAGCCGTTCTCTGACCCCGGAAAGCTCAACGGTTTTTTGCCGGTGCTGTGGCAGCAAGACGATGACACAATCTATTCGGTGCCTGCCCGCTCCATGTCACTCGCTCATGTGATCGATGCCCGGTCACTCGTACGCGATCGTCCCATCAACGGACTCGATACGGCGCAAATTGAGCGATATGTGAAAGCGCTCGATTCACCGGATTTCCCCGAAGCCGCCTGGAAGTGGAACACCAGTCACAGCGCGACGATTCACGCCTCACTCGCACCCGGCCAAGTCGTGTCTACACAAGTCACCTATCATCCGGGCTGGCACGCAACCTGGAACGGAGTTGCGCAGCCAACTCACTCCGATGGGTTGGGATTACTCGTGGTGCAGCCAGCGTGCCAGGGCTCGTGCGATCTTACGCTGTGGTTTGACGGTGGAACCGAATGGAGACTCACTCTCTGGGCCAGCGGCGCTGCCATGCTCGCGGTCATCGTGATCGGAGCCGTACGCCTCCGGCGCCGATAAGCCGATTTGGGGCAGCAAGTGTCTCAATTCGATCGCCGGAGATTCGGGATTCGTAAACAGATGGCTTGCTGCTGATTACGAAATTCCGCATCCCGCCCTATGCTATTGATTCCATTGTCGGCTACGGTCCCCGTTTTGTGGGCAAATTTGGCGTGGCGGGCGCTTTTTGAATCCGATTTTGAATCCAGGTTTTTGGGGAGATTGAGCGATTCCGGCCTTGAAAAGGCTGGCGGTCGGCTCTCGTTTCCGCCCTGTTTTCGTGGACAGAAGCGCGGGTTCCGTTAGGATGGAACCCACGTTAAACTGAAAATCGAAGAGTGCTGCCGTGACCGTTACGCTGAACCTTAATCCTGAAGTCGAGGCGGGTCTGCTAGCACAAGCGCAGGCGAGCGGCATGTCTCTGGAGGCATATCTGCTGTCGGTGATCGAAGAAGTGGTTCACGCGAATCCGGAAGCGAGCCGCACCCTCAAACCGGCACGAGAGGAAGCCGTCCGGCGAATGCTGGAATTCGGCGACAAGCACCATCTGAGTCTCGGGGAGCCTGTTACACGCCAGTTCTTGCATGAAGGGCATAGGTTTTAGTGGCGGCGTTCGTCCTGGACGCCTCTGTGGCGATTTCCTGGTGTTTCCCCGGCGACCCGACTGAAGACACGCCCTACAGCCGAAACGTCTTAAAAGCGCTTGCCTCGAATGACGCGCTGGTGCCGGAAATCTGGCCGTTCGAGGTAGCCAATGCTATTTTCGTTTCCTACAGCAAGCGGAAACGAATCACGGAAAAGCAAATCCAGGAATATCTGAGCCTTTTGATGGCCTTGCCAATTCGCGTGGAACCGCAGAGCCTATGGGCCAATATCGGGCTGCAATCGCTTGCCCGCCGACATGACCTCGCGGCGTATGATGCCGCGTATCTTGATTTGGCGGCGCGCACGGGCCTTGCGCTTGCCACTGTGGACGGGCCACTGAAGCAGGCGGCGCTTGCGGAGAGGATTACGCTGTTGAGCTAAGCGCGAGTGAGACGATGGCGCGGCTTCATTCCTTCTTGGCTTTCAGCCGTTGCAGATGCGTCGATCTCGTTTTCGGGAACGCCTTCCCCGCGCTCCAGTTCTGCGCCGCCCCCGGCGAATTTTCGCGTCAATCGCTCCCGGTTGGCCGGGAGCCATTCATCCTGCTCGCGCAGCACCTCAAGCGCTCGGTCAATGACGTCATCGGCGCTGCGTTACGCGCCGTTGCGCAGCGCTTGGGCGATGCCGTGCTCCTGATCGGGATTCAGGTGAATGTCATGCGATTTCAGCGTAGGGGCCCGGACGGGTTCTGTCAATGCCGGTCACTCCGGCCAGGAAGGACTGTAGCGCCCTCCCTGGCCGCCGCACCAATACTTCATTGCCGAGCGGAGATGGTCAAGGAAGGGGTATCCCCTTCCTTAGGAAGCGAAAGGCTTCGATAGCCTTGAGCTTCCAATCGAGTGGTGAGGGCCTGTGGCCTCGCGGAACGAACAAATCAACCGTAAGCCCTCGATGGGGTGACGGTCGCCCAACACTTCCTGAACTACCTGTAGACACACGTCTCCCCCATGCTTTTTCGTGCTGTTTTCACTTGTGTTGGGAGAGACAAGCAGGGCAAAATGGAGATGCACCAGCGCCGCTCCCGGTTGGTCTCCGTGGTCGCGATTACCTTGGCGGACTAGCGCGACTGCGGAGTGAAATCCGCATGGCGGCGCACGGCCGACTGTGGCGTCACGAACGCTATAATACGTGTTTGTGGCACCACAGTCCGAATCCGTTCTCCAGCTTTTCCGTTCCCGTAATGCTTATCTGGAAGGCCATTTCCGGCTGACCAGCGGCTTGCACAGTTCCCGCTACCTCCAGTCCGCCCTGGTGCTGCAATATCCGGAAGCAGCCGAAAAGCTGGGCCAAATGCTAGCTCACCAACTGCGCGGTATCGCCCAATCGCCGATCACCCTGGTGGCCTCTCCGGCTCTGGGCGGCATCATCATCGGGCACGAAGTAGCACGGGCCTTGGGAAGCCGCTTCATTTTCACCGAGCGCGACACGGCCACCAGAAACATGACCCTGCGCCGCGGCTTCGCGATCACGCCGGGCGAGATGGCCGTCGTCGTGGAAGACGTGATTACTACCGGCGGCAGTACACAGGAAGTGGTGGCCGCCTTGCGCACCGCCGGAGCGCATGTGGCCGCCGCCGGCTCCATCATCGACCGTAGCGGCGGTAGCGCCCAGGTCGGCGTTCCCCGGGTTGCGCTGGTCACGCTCGAGGTTGATTCCCATCCCCCCGAGGCCTGCCCACTGTGCGCGCAGGGCATTCCGGCCGTCAAGCCAGGCTCGCGTCCCGTGGGATGAATAATTCCCCACGAGCGCGGCGCATCAAGGTCGAAATCGCCTATGATGGCGGCCCCTATCATGGCTGGCAGGTCCAACCGGGGTTGCCTACCATTCAAGGCGTACTCGAAGAGATCGTTTCCGGCATCGAAGGCCAGCCGGTGGAGGTTGCCGGCTCCGGCCGCACCGACGCCGGCGTACATGCGCTGGCGCAGGTAGCCGCGTTCACCATCCAAAATCCGATTCCCCCCGCCAACCTGTGCCGCGCCGTAAACCGGTTGCTGCCATCCACCATCCGTATTCTTTCCGTCGAGGAGGTTGACCCCCGCTTTCACCCGCGCTTCCACGCCAAGGCAAAAGTGTATGAATATCGCCTCGCGCGCGGCGAAATCTGCAGCCCTTTCGAATGGCCGTGGGTGCATCACTATCCCTACCCTCTCGCGGAGGACCGCATGAGGGAACTGGCCCGCGCCTTCGAAGGCGAGCACGATTTCACCGCCTTCGCCGCCGCCGATAAAAAGGACGCCGAAAAGGACACCCAAGGCCACTCCAAAGTACGCACGATTTATTCCTCCGAACTCATTACCGAGGCCGGCCGGCTAATTTACCGCGTTCGCGGCAGCGGCTTCTTGAAGCACATGGTCCGCAACCTGGTGGGCACGCTGCTCGAAGCCGGCAAGGGGAACATTGGGGATTGTTCGGCGCTTCCCACAAAATCCGGCCCAACCGCACCGGCCAAAGGGCTGTTCCTGGTGCGAGTGGAATATTGACGAAACAACGATAATGAGAGACATGAAGGTGGCGGAACTCTACGATCTCGATTTTGCCCAATGGGCTGAGGAGAATGCGGCATTACTGCGCTCGGGCCGGTTTTCCGAGGCCGACATGGAGCACATCGCCGAGGAGATTGCAGATTTGGGAACAAGTCAGCGATGGGCCTTGCACAGCCATTTGATGCGGGAGATCGAGCATCTGCTCAAATGGGAATTTCAGCCGGAGCGGCGCGGAGCGAGCTGGCAGCGCACTATTATCGTTCAACGCCAAAATGTCACGCGGCTGCTGCGGCAGAATCCGAGTTTTCGGCCGTCAATGCCTGCGGCAATCGCAGAGGCCCACCACGACGCGGTTACGGTTGTTTCGAAAGTGATCGGCCGCCCGCGCGAAGACTTCCCCCAGGTCTGCCCGTATAGCGAAGATCAACTACTCGATGAGGATTTCCTGCCTCGCTAACTACCCGCGCAGAGTGGTCGCAGGATCGATGTTCACAGCCTTGTATGCGGGAATCGAAGATGCAATGGCCGAGATCAGCACAAAGGCAAAACCCGCCCACACCAGCGCCGCCGGATCGGTTGGTTCAATCCCAACCAGGAGAGAGGACAGGAACCGGGTTAGCCCAACCGATAAAGGTACGCCAACCGCTAACCCCAGCGCACACAAAACCAGCGCCTGCTGAACCACCGACGCGAACAGCGTAGTTGGCGTGGCTCCGAGCGCGCTACGGAGACCGAGTTCCGAAGTTCGCTCCTGCACCGCGGCGGAAATGATTCCAAACAGGCCGATCCCGGAAAGCATCCAAGCAATCCCCCCGAAGACCCCAAGAAGGAATAGTGAGAATCGCGTTCCAGCCTGGGCATCGGCGACAGCACTGTCCATGGTTCGCATACCCGTAACCGCAATTTCGGGACTCAGCGTTGCCATCTGCTTGCGAATTGCGCCGCCCACTGCAGCCGGATCGCCACGGGTGCGAACAGCGAAATGCGAAACCGCTCCATGCCCCCAATATCCGTCAGTTACGTAAAATTGCTCGCGGCCGGCATTCGCCAGCGCGGTGAGGCGTTGGTGCTGAACCACTCCGATAATCTCGACTCGCTCGACTTGTGGCTTCCCCCACTTCATTAGAATGTGCTTGCCGGCCGCTGATCCTCCCGGGAAAGCCTTGGCCGCTAACAAGTCGTCCACAACCACTACGCTGCGGTTCGGCGTGTTATCGTCCTCGTTGAAAGTTCGCCCTTCGAGTAACCGCACACCCAAGGTTTCAAAATAACGCGGAAGTACAGTTTGTACATCGGCCTGCCGGAATTTGGACGGGTCAGTAATCGCCTCCTCGGGTCCCCACCTGGTAGCGATCGGGGTGCTCAGCAACGGCATGCCGCTCGCCGCTGATGCGTCCAAAACACCGGAAATTCTGCGTAGGCTTTGCTGCACCTCTCGCACAAACTCTGCGCGCTGCTCCGGTTTCGCAGCTCTGTGGCTCAAAAGCTCAAAGGTCAGGACATGGCGAGGATTAAAACCAGGATCTATGCGTTGGAGGGCCAGAAAGCTGCGGACCATTAATCCGGACCCCACCAGCAATACACAAGAGAGAGCGATCTCGGCAACAACCACTGCTCGGCTAAGCAATCCAGCTCCACTAACGGAGCGGCTGGCGCGACGCAACAGAAGCATAAGGTCGGAGCGGAAAACTCCGACAAGCGCCGGAAGACTGCTCACAAAGACGGCGATAAGTCCCGCTAAGAAGCAGAACATATAAAAGGGGGCCGACAGACCGATCCCGTCAAGGCGCGGAAAGCCGGGCGGAGCGAGTGCCGTCAAGGCGCGTGTGCCCAATAAGGCGAGGGTGAATCCCACGAGCGCTCCCGCACCAGCTATCACGATTGCTTCGCTGAGAAGCTCGCCTGCCAACACCCACCTTCCAGCCCCCAGAGCTGCGCGAATGGCAAGTTCCCGCTCGTGCCGCGCCAATCGAACCAGCATCAGACTGGCCACATTCGAGCAGGCAATGAGAAAGAGGAACGCAGCCGCGCCCATTAGCGCCAGAACCCCAGGACGCACTCGGGCCACCAGATACTGCCTCATCGGTTCGAGCTGTATATGAAAATCCCCACCCATTCGGATTTCGTCGTCACGTCTGATCCTGTCGGCAACTGCCTCCACTTGTTCCGCTGCCGCCGAAAGGCTCGCATGCGGAGCGAGCCTCCCCATAATATGGAAGCTGACGTTGTTGCGGTTGGCTGCGTCGTACCGCAAGCGGGCGGCGATCCAGTAGTCTGGCTTCGGTTCTACGCCGATAAGGTTCGGCGGAAGCAGGAGTTCAAATCCCCCCGCCAGGATTCCAACGATCGTAGGGCCGCTCGTTCCATTTACCAACCCGTGGCCAATGATGGCGCGGTTAGCCCCATATCTTCTCTTCCAGTATTCCTGGCTGATGATAGCCGCTCCCGGATTGGCGGCGCCGGCTTCAGATGACTGCGGTTCTCCGTCCGCTTCTTCGAAATCACGTCCCGCAATCACTCGTGCACCCAGGAGCTGGAAAAGATTCGGTGTAGCGAGGCCCCAAGTCACTGGCTCGAGTCGGCCATCCGCCATGGGGAGAGATGTCCGGCCGGTGTTAAAGGCGGCTAAACCAGCGAATGTGGATCTCGCTCCATTTCGCAAATCAAAGAAATCGGCGTTTGAGAAGGGAAAGTCTGCCAGGCCGCGCTTTCGCCACTCCCCGCGGAATGCTACGAGTTGGCTGGGTCTGGCATACGGCAGGGATCGCAACAGAACGCTATAGGCAAGGCTGAAAATTGTGCTGCTGGCCCCAATGCCAAGCCCCAATATGACAATGGTTGCCAACGTAAACCCGCGCGCCTTGCTGAGGGAGCGCAGCGCGCGAGTGAAATTCGGCATGTCCTTTTAAGTCTCCCCGCCGGTTGCGCCTGCTCAAAACCCCATCTTCTCCTGCCGGTCGCGGATCTTCTTTCCGTTCACGCCGTAGATGATCAGCATGTCCTTCCACTCTTTAAAATCCCCATGCGTTTCCCGGTAATGCACGATCGCTTCCGCCTCCGCTTCCGTCAGATCGAGACGTGTAGCAATCTCTTGGGCCGACGCCTTGTTCATGTTCACTTTGTTCGGATCGTCCGGCGCTTCAATCTTCGGGTAGTTGGTGACGAAATACTGCAGCACCTGGTCCAGGTCCTGCTTGGTGGCGGACGCGACGCGCGTACCCATGCGCGTAATGATCGCCTGCCACTCCACCGGCGTGTGATGGTATTTGGTGAACTGATCCGGCAAATGGCACGCCGTACATTGCGTCAATATGAATTGTTTTCCGGGCCCATCCGGCAGGGTTGTAGTTGTGGAAGCCGCGGGCGCTGCCGCTGCAGCGGCCTTCGGCGATTCGGCGGAGGGAGCAAAGTTCTTTGCCAGATAGTCCGCGATCGCATCGAGATCCTGGTCGGTAGCCGAAGCGCCTTTGGCCTTCATCTCCGCAACCGTCGCCTTCCACTCGGCGGCGGTCCGCTTCAGCGGGGTAATAATATCCAGGCCATGACATTGCGTGCACACGCTGGCAAACGCATCTTTGCCGGGACCATCCGGGAGCGATTGGGCGCGGGCTATAGATCCCACTAAGGCAAGCGCCAGAAGCAAGCGGTGCATCAGTTCGTAAGTGGTCTATTCTACACCGCTCCACTGACGGAATACAAACCGCCTGCGCCCGATGGGTGTGCGACATGAAAGGGAGATCATGGGAGTTTTCTTTTTTTTGTGGCCTGATACCTAGCGTATTGATACGCTAGGTTAAGGGGGCATCCCATGTCAGACTCTTTGTCCGCCCTGGAGATTCAGCGCGCCACCATCCAGCGGCAGATTTCCCAA
>JASIAM010000291.1 GCA_030041985.1 Bryobacteraceae bacterium
TACACGCTCCCGCCGCTCGGCCGCCGAATCGCTCTCCCGGATTCCACTGAGCACCGGAAAAGCAAATTGCGCCTGCACCGGCGGATCGAGAAACACGCCGCGATCATCGATCAGCAGAACGCCGCTGCGGAAGCTCACAAAAGCTACCGGCTTACGTTCGCGAATGCGCACGATCAGCCGGTCCGGCCAGATACGCGAGAGCGAAGCATTCGCCACCCAATCGATGGCCAGCAACTCCCGGCGGCGTGCCGCCAGCGGCATGGCAAAGGTGCTGCGCTCGAAGTCGGGCGCGAATACCCGCAGAATCTTGCTGCGCGAAGCGTAGCGCACGCCCTGTATCACCAACGCATCCTTGTGGTCGCGCGTGAGCGTGAACTGCGGGTCACTCATCACATACCGCCGCACCCGCACGGCTGCCGTTGCCGCCGCAGTCAGCGCCAGCGCGGCCACAGTCAAACTAAAGATCAGCCGCCAAGGAAACCGTTTTGCCTTCTTAGATTCGCGCGCCACAGAAAACCAGCCCCCAGTCCCTAATCCCCAGTCCCCAGTTTCTGAAGAAGCTTCTCTCCCGCCTGCCAGACGTTGCCGGCCCCCAGCGTCAGCACCAGATCGCCCTCCTCCGCCACTGCCGCGAGCGCCTCCACGCCCCGCTCGAGCGTTCCTACGTACTCCACGTTCCTATGTCCAAACTGCCGGATTCGCTCTACCAGCGCCTCCGCTGTTACTCCCGCAATGGGCCGCTCGGAAGCCGCATAAATATCGGCCACGAATAAGGTATCCGCCTGATGAAACGCGCTGGCAAATTCGTCCATCAGGTGTAGCGTGCGGGTATAGCGGTGCGGCTGGAACAGCACGTGAATCCGGCGGAAGCCACACCCCCGCGCGCCCGCCAGCGTCGCGCGGATTTCCGTGGGATGGTGGCCGTAATCATCGATCACCGTGATGCCGCGTTCCTGGCCCCGTATCTGGAAGCGCCGCTCGACGCCCGTGAAACTGGACAGCGCTTCGCGGATCACGTCCGGTTTTACCTCGAGTTCCATTGCCACGGCCGCCGCCGCCATCGCGTTCAGCACGTTATGCCGGCCGGGAACGCGCAAGTCGAACGCTCCCAGATCCGTTTTGCGGTAACGCAAGCGAAAGTGCGTGATCGCCTGGCTGCTGTAGGGCGTATAGAAATGACTCAAACCGATTTCGCTCGCCTCCACATCGGCCTGTGAAGTCGTCCCATAGGTGATGGTCCGCCGCTTGATCTCCGGCAGGATGGCCTGCACGTTGGCATCATCCAGGCACACGATAGCCGCCCCGTAGAAGGGCACTTTGTTGACAAACTCGATGAATGCCGCGCGGATGGCGTCGAGATCGGGGTAGTGGTCCAGGTGTTCGCGGTCAATATTGGTCACGATCGCAATAATCGGCGCCAGCTTCAAAAACGACCCGTCGCTTTCATCCGATTCCACCACCAGAAATTCGCTCTTGCCCACGCGCGCGTTGGAGCCGCCCATGGCCGCCACGCGGCCCCCCACCATTACCGTGGGGTCCAGGCCGGCGCAATTCAAAATAGTGGCGGTCATGGATGTCGTGGTGGTTTTGCCATGGCTTCCCGCTACCGCGATGCCATATTTCAGGCGCATCAGCTCCGCCAGCAGCTCCCCCCGCGGGATCACCGGAATCTGCAGCCGCCGCGCCTCCTGCACTTCCGGGTTCTGTTCATCCACCGCCGAACTGACCACCAGCGCCCGCGCCCCGGTGACATTCTCCGCCGCATGCCCCTCGTAGACCTTCGCCCCCATCGTGGCCAGCTTGGCCGTGATGGGCGAGAGGCGCAGATCCGACCCGCTCACTTCATAGCCCAGGTTGAGCAGCACCTCGGCGATGGCGCTCATGCCGATGCCGCCAATGCCTGTGAAGTGGAGGTGCTGGGGACGGAAAAACATTTCTTTAATGTATTGTTCGGGCATATGGGGGCTGGTGTCAATGAAAATCGCGCGCCACCTGTTCGAGAATGTCCGCCGCCCGCGCGGCCGCTCCCGGCCGGGCGAATTGACGCGCCGCTTCCGCCATGGTTTCGAGACGCCCCGCCGTTTCCGCCAGTTCTCTTACCACCGCCACCAGCCTCTCGCCGGTCAATTCCGCATCCCGCACCAGCCGGGCCGCGCCTCCCCGCTCCAGTGCTTCCGCATTGCGCGTCTGGTGATCGTCGGCGGCAAATGGAAACGGAACCAGGATCGAGGGTTTGCCCGCCGCCGCCAACTCCGAGACCGCACCGGCGCCGGAGCGGCACACCGCCAGGTCGGCCTCACGAAACGCGGCGGGCATATCCACGAGGAAAGGCAGCACTTCTCCCTCCAGGCCAGATTCCGCAAACGCCGCGCGCAACGCCTCAAATTCGGTCGTGCCGGATTGATGCACGATCCTCACAGCCAATCCGGCCTTGCGAAACAGCGGCCAACTCTCCCGCGCCGCGCGATTGAGAGTTCGCGACCCCTGGCTCCCTCCGGTAATTAACAGGTGCAGCACCGCTCCGCGTGGCTTGGGCGGAATGCGAAAGAACTCCTCGCGCACCGGCAGGCCGGTCAATTCGGTTCGGCCCTTGGGAAAATAGCCCGCTGTTTCGGGAAACGAGATAAGCGCGCGAGTGACAAACCGGCCAATCACCCGATTGGTAAATCCTGGAACCGCATTCGGCTCCATGACCACCACGGGCACCCGCCGCAGCAGAGCCGCCATCACGGGCGGCCCAGCCACATACCCGCCCATACTGAAAACGGCCGCAGGCTGGAAGCGCATGCACCCCAAAGTGGTCAGAGGCAACCGCAAAAGCGTCGCGATCCGTCGCCCGAAACTGACGCGATTGAGGCCGCCAATCTCAATCATTTCTAACCGGAACCCGCTTTGCGGAACCAGCTTCGCCTCGAGCCCGCGATTTGTCCCCACAAAAAACACATCGTGCCCACGCTGCCGCAGTTCTTTCGCAACGGCCAGGGCGGGTATGACGTGACCGCCGGTGCCGCCACCAGCTAGCAAGAACCCGGGACTGGGGACTGGGAGCTGGGGGCTGGGCTCTGGCATCAGCGTTTAGTTACGGCAGCGCGCAACGCGCGCAACTGTTTTCCCAGGATCGTCGCTTGATCCATAATTGGCCGCGACTCTGCCGAGCCGGCGTATTTCAAGCGAACAGCAATTTCCAGTTGGGTCTCAAGTTCAGCCAACGAAGCCTGCGCGATCGAAAGATGGTTCAAATACTCCTTTGTGGATGCCCGAGCGTGGCCTTCCGCAATGTTGGACGGAATTGAAACGGCAGCGCGCCGAATCTGGCCCGTGAGCCCATATAACTCCGCTTTCGGAAATGCAGCCGACACATGATAGATCGCCTCAACCAAGTCCATACCTCTCTGCCAGACGTGCAGCTCTCGAAAATGACTCAAGTAAGCCACAATTCCGATCCCTAGTCCCCAGTCCCTAGCCCGCGTGTTCCGCCACGTTCATCAAAATCCCCAAACTCGCCAGCGTGCTCAGCAGCGAGCTCCCCCCCGAGCTGATCATCGGTAGCGGTATCCCTTTAGTCGGCATCATGCCCAGCACCACGCTTATGTTGATCAGGCCCTGCACCACTACCACTGCGGTCACTCCCAAAGCCAGGTAGCGGCCGAAATCGTCCGGCATGCGCAGCGTCGCCCGCCAGCCGCGCCAGAAAATGATGAAAAACCCCAGCAGCAGGCCGCCCGAACCGAGCAGGCCCAGTTCTTCGCTCACCACGGCGTAAATGAAATCGGTATGTGCCTCGGGCAAATAGAGTAGCTTCTGCCGGCCGTTCATCAAGCCCAATCCCGCCGGTCCGCCCGCCCCCACCGCGATCTGCGATTGTTGCAACTGGTAATTGGTATCGCGAGTGGTCAGCGATTTCTCTAACTGCGCTTTCACCCTGCCCTGCGGGTCAAACTTGTTCACGATCTTGAATTGCGGATCGAAAAACTTCACCACCCGGGCCAGCCGATAGGGCGAGGTCACAATAAACAGGCAAACCCCCACCGACGCCACCGCCCCGGCAATCGCGCAGTAACGCCATTCGAGGCCCGCCACAAAGAACACAATCGCCGCCGTAGCGCCCAATACCACTGCCGTGCCAAGGTCAGCCACGATCACCGCCAGAATGACCAGGCCGACCGCCAGAGCAGCGGGCACCAGGGTGTAACGCGCATTGTTGATGGCGCGGGCCCGCCACGTCACGAAAAACGCCAGGAAAATAATCAACGCCGGTTTCGCCAGCTCCGAAGGCTGAAACCCCAGCGGGCCCAGCCGCAGCCAGCGGTGATGCGCCGTATCGATTACGTAGACCACCGCCAGCAGTAACAGCGAGATGCTGATAGCCGTGAACGCCACAGCCGGGTTCTGAAACCGCCGGTAATGCGTCCGCTTGAGGGTCATCATCACCACCACCGCGGCCGCGGCCCAGGCCGCCTGGCGGATCACAAAATGCCACGTCGAGCCATACCGCAACTGCGCCATGATCGAGGAAGCGCTATACAGCATCAGCACTCCAAACGAAACCATCACCAACACAGTCGCAAACAAAAGCCAGTCTGTTTTCAAACGCTGTGCCATCCAGTCCCTAGTCCCCAGTCCCCAGTTTCCCAACCAATTGCTTAAACACTTCGCCCCGGTGCTCGAAGCTGCGAAACTGGTCGAAACTGGCGCATGCCGGCGCCAACAGCACGGTATCGCCGGGCCGCGCTTCCGCAAACGCGAGCGCTACCGCCTGATCCATGGTTTTGGCATCGATCAGGCGCACTGCCCCCGCCAACTGCCCGGCAATTTTCGGGGCGGCCGCGCCGATCAACAAAGCCGCGCGCGCTTTAGCAGCCAACGGCTCGCGCAGCGCCCCGTAATCCAGCCCCTTGTCTTTCCCGCCCAGAATCACCCATAAGTTTCCGGGAAACGCATCCACAGCCTTGAGGGTGGCATCTACGCTGGTAGCTTTCGAGTCGTTATAGAAATCCACGCCGCCTAGGTTCCGCACAAACTCCAGCCGATGCTCCACCGCGCGAAAGGTGCGCACCGCCGCGGCAATCGACTCATGACGCACACCCGCGCCTGCCGCTGCAATCGAAGCCGCCAGCACGTTCTCCACGTTGTGCTGCCCGCGAATGGGAATGTCCGCCGCAGCCATCAAGCGTTGGCCGTGTAAAATCAATTCGCCGTCACAAAGAAACGCCCCGTGGGGCAGCCCTTCCGGGCTGCCGCCGCCCTTCTGGGCGGCGCGCCGGCTGAAAGCCGGCGGCAGGGCGGAAGCCCTGGCCCCACTGCCGAACCACTCCACCCGCGCAGCAGTCCGCTCCGCATAGCCCACGCAAACCGGGTCGTTCGCATTCAGCACCGCCAAGTCCCCGGCCCGCATGGTTTCAAACAGATGCCCCTTGGCGGCCGCATATTGCTCAAAGGTGTGATGGCGATCCAGGTGATTCTGCGTGACATTGAGCGCTAAGCCGATATCCGCGCGGAACTGTTCGATCGTCTCCAATTGAAAGCTCGAAAGCTCCAGCACATTCCAGCCATCCGCGCGCGAAGCGTCCACCATAGCTGTGACGGGTGTTCCGATATTGCCGCCTACCTGAACCGCGACGCCCGCTTCTTTCAAAATGTGCCCTACCAGGCTCGTGGTGGTGGTTTTGCCGTTGGATCCGGTAATGCCGATCGTCCGGCCCTTCAGATACGGCGCAGCCAGCTCTACCTCGCCAATCACTTTGGTTCCCCGCTCGCGTGCCTCCTCGAGCGGCGGAAGATCGGCGGGTACGTCCGGAGACAATACGATCAGATCGCGATCCCGAAACACCGCATCGTTCTGGCGCGCAAACGGGACACCCAATTTTTCCAGCAGCGGCCCTGCCTCGCCCAACTCCTCACGCGGCTTCAAATCCGTAGCCGCCACCGAAGCCCCCTCGCGCACCAGCAGCGACACCGCGGCCATCCCGGATTTCCTCATCCCCACAACCAAAGCTCTCATCCGATCCCTACCGCAATTTCAAAGTCGTCAGCGCGAACAGCGCCAGCACCAGCCCCGCAATCCAGAACCGCGCAATGATCTTCGACTCCGTCCACCCGATCTGCTCAAAGTGATGATGGATGGGCGCCATTTTGAATATGCGCTTGCCACGCAGTTTGAAACTGACCACCTGCAGCACCACCGAAAGCGCCTCGATGATAAAAACGCCGCCGATGAACAGCAGCAGCACTTCCTGCTTGATCAGCACCGCCACCACCGCCAGCGCGCCGCCCAGCCCCAGCGACCCCACATCGCCCATGAAGATCTCCGCCGGATGCGCGTTATACCAAAGGAACCCCAGGCTCGCCCCCGTCATCGACCCGCAGAAAATCGTCAGCTCGCTGGTGCGTGGATTGCGCGCCAGGTCCAGGTACTCGGCCAAGTCCGGACGGCTGCCGGCATAGGCCAGCGCAGTCAACGCCCCCGCGGCCACCACCATCAGCCCGATCGCCAGCCCGTCCAGTCCGTCCGTCAGATTCACCGCATTGGTAACGAGCACCACCAGCAGCCCAACCAAAATACAAAACGGCGCAACCCCAATTACATAAGTCCAGGGATTGTGCAGCAGAGAGTCGATCAACAGCGACGGCTTAAACTGCTTGGCAAACGGCATATTCATCGCGGTAGAAAACATAGCGTGCGCGCGCATCACCAGCAGCACCGCCGCGAACGCGAACGCCACCGCGAACTGATATAAGAGCTTTTGCTTGCCGCTCAGTCCCAGATTGCGGCGCCGGGTGATTTTGGCATAATCATCCAGGAATCCGATCCAGCCAAAAGCCACCAGCGCGCCGATCGCGATCCACACATACTGATACGTCAAATCGGCCCACAGCAGCGTCGGAACCACAATGGAAATAATGATCAGCACACCGCCCATCGTAGGCGTCCCCGCTTTTTTCTGGTGGGATTTGGGACCCTCCTCGCGTATGTACTGCCCGATCTGGAACTCCCGCAGCCGGTTAATCAGCCAAGGCCCCAACGCGATACATAGAAACAGCGCCGTTAGGCTGGCAAACGCGGTGCGAAACGTCGTATACCGAAAGACACGAAACGGGCTCACATACCGCTGGAGTTGCACGTAAAGAAGGTAGTACAGCATGACATTCGTGGCCTAGCTCAGCACCCTCTCCAATGCCCGCTCCACCGCCACGCCCCGCGACCCTTTAAACAGCAGCGCATCGCCAGGCTCCACCATGCGCCGCAGAAAATCGCCGGCGCTTGGGGCGTCCTCAAAAAAATACGCGGCGCTCTCCGGAAGCCCGGCGCCGACCGCCGCGTCGATCATGGCGTGCGCATGTCCTTGCACGCCGATCAGAAAATCGATTCCCTGCCGCGCCACGTAGCGCCCCAATTCGCGGTGCAGTTCTCTCGCAGCGCTCCCCAATTCCAGCATTTCCCCCAGCACCGCAATCCGCCGCCTGGCCGGCGTATCGCGCAGAACATCGATCATCGACCGCGCGGCTTCCGGGTTTGAGTTGTAGCAATCGTTCCAGATCACCAGTCCATGCCGTTCCAGGCGCTCGCCGCGCATCTTTCCCACCGCGAACGTCCGCACCGGTTCCCGCAGCTTCTCCGCCGCAATACCAAACACACGCGCCACCGCAATGGCCGCCAGCAGATTCATCACCGCATGGCGTCCCACCAGCCCGGTTTCGAAATCCACGCCCAGTGCCCGAAATTTCGTGCCGGTCACGCCATACTCCACGTGGCACGGGCGAACATCTGCCGATTCGGAAAATCCGAACGTCACCACCGGCCCCACATGCCCCTCGCGAAACCGGATCACGTGTGGATCATCGGCATTCAGCACCGCCACACCATCCTCCGGCAGCCCCTCAATCAATTCGCGCTTGGCAGCCGCCACTCCCTCGATCGAATCGAAATTCTCCACGTGGGCGTAGCCGACATTGGTGACCACGCCGATATCCGGCCGGGCAATCGCCGCCAGCTCGCGAATCTCACCGCCGTGATTCATGCCCATTTCCAGCACCGCGATGCGCGCCGCATCCGGCAAGCGCAGAATCGAAAGCGGCACGCCCACGTGATTGTTGAAATTGCCTATGTTTTTCCCAACGGGCGCGCTTCCCGCCGCAAGCAGATGCGCGATGGCATCTTTCGTGGTAGTCTTCCCCGCGCTCCCCGTCACCCCAACCACCTTCCCGCTCCACCGCCGCCGCGCCCAAGCCGCCAATTCCTGCAAGGCCGCCAGCGTATCGCCCACCACCAGTTGTTCCGGCACGCCGCTATCATGATCCACCACCACCGCCGCCGCGCCCTTCTCTACCGCGGCCCTCACAAAATCATGCCCATCAAAATTCGGCCCACGCAAGGCAAAAAACACATCGCCGGCAGCCAGTGTCCGTGTATCCACACTCCATCCCCCCACAGACACATCACGCGCCGATCCCGCTGCCCGCATGACATCCGCAACCTCGCGCAAATCGAAAATCACCAGTCCCCAGCCCCTAGTCCCCAGTTCCCGCTTTTCCGTAGCCGTACCTCTTCAGCACTTCCCTCGCCACTGCCCGGTCGTCAAACGGAATGGTCCGGTCCTTCAAAATCTGATATCGCTCATGTCCCTTGCCGGCGAGGATAACCATATCTCCCTCGCGCGCTTCCTGGATCGCCCGGGCAATCGCAACCGCGCGATCCGGCTCCACTACATGCGGCACATCGACTCGCTGAATCCCCACCAGGGCATCGTTCATGATCGCGATCGGATCTTCCGAGCGTGGATTATCGCTGGTCAGAACCACGAAATCGCTGCCCTCCGCCGCCGCCCGTCCCATCAGTGGACGCTTGGTCCGGTCCCGATCGCCGCCGCAGCCAAATAGCGTAATCACCCGCTTCGGCTCCAGTCCGCGCGCCACCGCAATCACGTTGCGCAGCGCATCGTCGGTGTGCGCGTAGTCCACCACTACCGTGAATGGCTGTCCTTCATCCACCCGCTCAAACCGCCCGGGCACCGCTTCCAGGCTCTCGATTCCCCGCGCGATGGTCTCCGTGGGTATGCCGTAGGAAAGTGCCGCGCCGCAGGCTGCCAGGATGTTATATACATTGATCTTGCCGATCAGTCGCGACGATACCTCGAAGCGCCGCTTGCCGTACTGCACATCGAAGCGCAGGCCATCCATGCCTGACGAAATGTGCCGCGCCCGCAGCGCGGCATCCGGCCCCAGCCCGTACCAATAAACCTCGGTTTCCTGCGCCGGCTTCATCTCGCGGACATGTTCATCGTCGCGGTTCAGCACGGCCGCGCTTGGAGGCCGGGCGCCCGCTCCATCGAAGAGTTTGCGCTTCGCTTCGAAATACGCCTCCATGGTGCCGTGGAAATCCAGATGGTCGCGGGTGAGGTTAGTGAACACCGCGGTGTGGAATTCCA
>JASIAM010000292.1 GCA_030041985.1 Bryobacteraceae bacterium
CGCAACTTACTCCCAGCGGCTCCTGTGCTCTGGTGATGGATAGCGAAGACCACCTTTTGGGGATGGTGACTGCTGAGAATATCTCTGAGTTCCTCCTGCTCCGGCAGGCTAGTGTGGTTCAACCCGGTGAAGCCCAACTGGAGTCTCGCCGGGACTCAGCAGAAAACCGACAGAAGTGAGCAAAACCTATGCGAATCCGCGTTTTGGGAATCGTCCTCGCCGGCGGCAAAGGCACGCGCCTGTCGCCCTTGACCAAGGAGCGCGCCAAACCCGCTGTCCCGTTTGGCGGTAAGTATCGCATTATCGATTTTGTGCTTAGTAACTTCATTAACTCGGGAATTTACTCGCTGTATGTGCTTACTCAGTTCCGCAGTCAATCCTTACTGCAGCACTTGAGTGAAGGCTGGCAGTTTGGCGGTTTACTCAAGAACCAGTTCGTAATCCCCGTGCCGGCGCAGATGCGGTCACGCGGCGAGACCTGGTACCAGGGCACTGCCGATGCCATCTACCAGAACATCAATCTGGTCGAGCAGGCCGATCCGCGCGTGGTAGCCATTTTCGGCGGCGATCATATTTACCGGATGAACATCGCCAGCATGGTGGAATATCACATCCAAAAGAGCGCCGAGATCACCGTGGCGGCCATTCCCGTCCCCAAAAAAGAAGCTGCCGAATTCGGTGTGATCGGCACTTCCGAAGACGGCCACATCCTTGCATTTCACGAGAAGAACCCGGAAGCTCCCACCATGCCGGGCGATCCCATGCGCGTGCATGCTTCCATGGGAAACTATACCTTCTCTACCCGCACCCTGCTGCGCCTCTTGCATGAGGATGCCGCCAATCCGAATAGCACCCACGATTTCGGCCGCGATATTCTCCCGAAACTAGCTGGCCATTCCGATATCTACGCCTACGATTTTGAAACCAATCGCATTCCCGGTGAACTGCCCGACGCCGTTCCCTACTGGCGCGATGTGGGGACGCTCGATGCCTATTACGAAGCCAACATGGACTTGCGTTCCGTGAACCCCTCCCTCAATCTCTACAACCGGCAATGGCCCGTGCGCACCACCAGTTACCCCGGCCCCCCTGCAAAATTCACGTTCGACGAAGAAACCCGCCGCGGCCAGGCCATCGATTCGATTGTGTCCGAAGGCTGCATTCTTTCCGGAGGCATCGTGCGCCGGTCTGTGCTCGGCCGCAACGTATGCGTGCATGCCGCCGCCCTGGTGGAAGACAGCGTTGTCATGGATAATTGCGACGTCGGCCGCCGCGCTAAAATCCGCCGCGCCATCCTGGATAAGAATGTGCGCGTGCCGGAAGACGCCTGTATCGGTTACGATCTCGAGCACGACCGCCAATTTCACTTAGTGACGCAAACCGGTATTGTGGTGGTGGAAGGGAATCGCTCGCCGGTGGAAATCGGAGAGCTGGCGGTTTAGTGGAACAACACGTCTTCGCGTGGATCGCCCAATACGGCTACCTGGCGGTGTTCTTTTTGCTGACCCTAGGGGTCGTCGGGCTGCCCGTGCCCGATGAGACGCTGCTGACTTTCACCGGATACCTAATCTATAAGGGCCATCTTTCGCCGCCGCTGGCAGTCGCTTCGGCGATCGGAGGAAGCGCTTCAGGAATCACCATCAGCTACGCTTTGGGCCGTGCCTTCGGTATCGCCCTTCTGCACCGCTTCGGCAAGTTTTTGCACATCACGCCGGATCGCCTCGAACGATCCCACCAGTGGTTTGCGCGCATCGGCCACTGGGCGCTCACTTTCGGCTATTTCATTCCGGGAGTGCGCCATCTCACGGCCTACGCCGCCGGCATCAGCGGCCTGGAATTCCCCCGTTTCGCGACTTTTGCTTACCTGGGCACCGTCCTCTGGGTCAGCAGTTTTGTGAGCCTTGGTTATTTCCTTGGCGAGCGCTGGCAGGTGGTTCAGAGAAACATCGAACGCTACCTGGGTTATGTTGCCGTCGCCTTTGCCGTGCTGCTGGTGGGATACCTGGTCTGGCGAGGGTGGAGAAAGCGAAGAGCTAATGGTCTGTGACTTCAATGGGCGGCGAAGCCAGGCGAACGAGCGGCATTGGCCGCCACGATAGACACCGGTTCTCAAAACTGTTACTTTGGGAGCCTCAGGGCGCGCTTCGGGAAATTCATAAGGGGTCAATAATCTGATGAGGCGAATCAGGAACCGTGAAGTTCTGTGCTTCGCGGCGGTAGGAGTCTGGCTGGCTCTCTCTGCGGCCGGATCTTTATACGGGCAGGCAGCGACGGCCTCGATCTCAGGACGAGTCAGTGACCCAACGGGCGCCGCAATTCCGGATGCCCAGGTCGCAATCAAGAACACAGGCACCTCAGCCACTCAAAACACAACCACCGACAGCCAGGGCCGCTATACAGTGCCCCAACTGGGGATCGGAACCTATGACATCACGGTATCCAAAACTGGTTTTCAGACTGGCGTGCGGTCCGGTGTCAACGTAACCGTCGGGGCGGCGCTTGTCGTGGACTTTAATCTAATGGTCGGTCAGGCCAATCAGACTGTGGAAGTATCCGCCGCCGTGACGGAGGTTGACACGTCATCAAGCCAGATGTCGTCGCTCGTGAATCAGACTCAGATGCGGGAACTGCCTTTGAACGGTCGCGATTGGGAACAGTTGATTCTGCTCGCGCCCGGTGTTACCAGCTATCCAGCGGGCGGAAGCAGCGCGCTGACTTCAGTCGCCAACGCTTATTCGATCGCGGGTACACGCCCGGAAGGCTATTCCAACATGCTCGACGGCGAAGACGTGCTGAACTGGTGGCAGCGCAACGCCGGCGCCAACGTGGCCGGCACGTCGCTCGGTATCGACGCCATCGCCGAGTTCCAGACGCTGACCGGGACTTATAGCGCGCAGTATGCGGGTAATGGCGGCGCCATTATCGCTGTGACCAAATCGGGCACGAACGAATTCCACGGTTCGGCCTACGAGTTCCTGCGCAATAGCGATCTCGACTCCCGCGGCTTTTTCGATCCCACCATAGGCGCGCCTCCGTTCCGCAGAAACCAGTTCGGCGGAACCTTGGGCGGTCCGATCAAAAAGAACAAGGTCTTTTTCTTCATGAACTATGAGGGAATTCAGCAGGTGCTGGATACGACCTACGTGAACTACGTCCCGACTCCCAGATATGTCCCCGACAATTGCAGCGCCCCGTGCGTAGTCAATACGGCTTCCGCCGCGATGCTGGCCCTTTACCCGGCTCCCAACGGAGGATTGTTTAATGGCAACCCCGACATCGGCATCTATAATTACGTAGGTGCGCAAACATCACCCGAGAATTTCGGCGTGGCCCGCATCGACTGGAACATTTCCGACAAAGATGCGTTCTTCGCGCGCTACGAGGCCGATTTCGGCAGCCGGACCACATACGGCGGCCTGGGCCTCTGGCCGTTGTATGACAACACCCATAACCAGTTCTTCACTATGGGGGAACGCCATGTGTTTTCGCCGAACGTAGTCAACCAAGTCACGGCATCGTTCTCGCGGCCGATCACCTGGGAGACGCAGCCTACACAGCATCAGGCACTGCAGTTATTTACTCCCACGCGAGACGATGCGGAGATCATGGTTCCGGATCTCACCGCGCTTGGGTCCAACGTCCCTACCCCTTTTCAGTATCAGCAAAACAAATATACGGGAAAGGATGACCTGACCTGGATCAAAGGCTCGCACACTCTGCATATTGGCGGCATGTTCCAACGGCAACAGGAAAACCCTAATGTCTACCTTGCCTGGAATGGGTTCTATACTTTCGAGGGCGGGATTGCCGGCACAGCTTCGGCCGTTCAGGCTTTCCTCGAGGGCGATCCGTTCTTATTTCAGGGCGTGCCGAATGGCGGAACCAACGGCTATCGGGCCGAGCGTTACGATGTTGTCGAGCCGTACTTCCAGGACGACTGGAAAGTTACCAACAGGCTCACCATCAATCTTGGTCTGCGCTACGACTGGGAAAGCGATCCGATCGAGATCCACAACCTGTTCTATAACGTGGCAGGAGCCAATAATACAGGGGGACCGCCCTTCCTGCCCAATTTCGTGAATGTCCCGCACGCTTACGCCACCAATCCCGCCAATCACAACTTCGACCCCCGGGTCGGGTTGGCATGGGATATTTTCGGCGATCATAAGACTTCGCTGCGCGCCGGTTTTGGGATTTTCCACGATCCATACACGACATACGATTTCTCGTCGTCCTACGTTTCCGCCCCGCCGTATGACACTGAGATCCAACTGTTCTCCAGTTCCGATCCGAACTGGCCTACGCCTTTTGTCGGCGCGGCGATTCCTTCGCTGAGTCAGGGGACTGGCACGTATTACGGAACCAACACGACTCCGTACTCGATGGAATACACCCTCAGCCTGCAGCGCGACCTTGGCTGGAATAATCTGCTGACAGTGGGTTATCAGGGGACGAGGGGCGTTCACCTGCTGGCTTTCCACGATTTCAACGCGCCCCTACCGACCGTCATCAACGGCGTGGATTACCTCGCGACCAATAATGGCGCCCCCTGCGGTCTCACCGGGCCCTGCACCGCGAATGCGCGGGCCGTTCCATCCCTGGGCACACAGGATCTTCTCGCGCCCACCAGCTATTCCGCTTACAATGCGCTGCAGGTCGGGCTCACCCACCGGGCATCGGCGAATCTGGTTTACCAGTTCTCCTATACCTGGTCGCACTGCATCGACGACTCGTTCGCGTATGCCGGCCTGGGCGGCAACAACGTGACTTCCTCCATCACCAACCCTTATGACTGGGCTGCGGAAAAAGGGCCTTGCGGCTTCGATATCCGCCACAACATCACGGCCAACGCAGTTTACATGCTTCCGTTCAAAGGCAACCGGTGGAAGGCAGGCTGGCAGGTGAGCGGGATAACTTCATGGCGCACCGCAATTCCGTTCTCGGTTGGCGAAGGCGACCAGATGGATACAGGGAACTTTTTCGACGACGAGCGCCCGAACTACGTGGCCGGATGCAATCTCTATTCGAACCAGTCCCCATCGAATTGGTTCAACGAAGCCTGCTTCGTGCCCTCGCAGTATGGCACGGTCGGCAATCTGGGAAGGAACACGCTCGTCGGCCCCGGCTATGCGGAGACCGATATTTCCCTGACCAAAATCACGAAGATCAACGAAAGGATGACCCTCCAGCTCAGGGGCGAGATATTTAACATCTTCAACCACCCCAACTTTTCGCAGCCGGGCGGGACGATCATCAACGCGGGTCAGGGCTGCGGCCCCACAACGACCCTCGCCAACACCCCAAGCTGCTTCGCCCCCACGGGCGCGGCGATCACTTCTCTTGTAGGAAGCGGCGGCATCCCCGATGTGGCCCGGCAGACGCAGTTCAGCGCCAAGCTGACGTTCTGACCGGATTGTTCCGCTAGAATCCAAAGTCGCGTCAAAAGCAGAGGCACCGCGGCATTTCTTTGCGCGGACACTAATTTACGTCTTTTAGTTTTGGCATGCATTTTTTCTACTTTGCATGCAACTCTGCCTCTGCATTTATCGGTTTGTCTTGACAAGACTAATTCGAGCCACATATAATCGCCGATGCTACGCTTCTAGTTGCGCTTTCTGCACTCCTACAGACAGGCCGTGCAGAGGGACAGGGTCGGTTTAACAAAGGTGGCTCAAGATTCAGCCCCCTCGAGGAATAGAGGGAGGGTGTGTGTCATGGAGCGACAAAACCAGGGAGGAGATGACGTGCGACTTTCAGCAATAGTAGTGAGTCTGTTTGTGTTTTCAGGAGCTGTTCTGGCTCAAAGCGGGGGCACGATCACGGGCACAGTCATTGATCCAGCAGGGGCGGTAGTCCCGAATGCGTCGGTCGAAGCCGATAACACCGCAACCAATGCCAAGTATCCGGTAGCGACTTCAACTACTGGGAATTACACGATGTCCGAGTTGCCCCCGGGAACTTATAACCTGACGATTACCGCGCCCGGATTCAAAAACTTTGTCCGGCCGGCCCTCGAGGTGCAGGCGGCGCAAACCATCCGCATTGACGCCACGCTCGAGGTCGGCAACGCTACCGAGTCGGTGACTGTGGCTGCAGCGGCTCCCTTGCTCAAAACGGAAAGTGGCGAGTTAAGCCAGACCGTCACCACGGAGACCATGGACCAATTGCCGGTGCTCCAAGTCGGCGGGGACAATTCCGGCGTTCGCAACCCGTACGCGGCAACGGAACTGCTGCCCGGGGCGCTGGCTTTAGGTCCGAACTTCAACAACCTGGGAATCTTTGTGCATCTCAACGGCAACCCTTACGCCTCGGAGACGGGGCTGGTTGACGGCATGGACAACACCAACATCATGGCGCAAGAATCCCAGCAGGAAAACGCGCCCGGCCAGGACTCCATCCAGGAGTTCACCGTGCAGAC
>JASIAM010000293.1 GCA_030041985.1 Bryobacteraceae bacterium
CCGGATTCCCTGAAGTAGCCGCGGCGATATAATCAGGCGGTGCGAATCGAGCGGGCAATGGTTGGCGAGCTGAAGAGGAACGAGATAAGCCGGCTCCTCCGCGCCTGGAGCAATGGAGATGCGAGCGCGCTCGACGGCCTGACGCCGATTGTGCACGGCGAGCTTCGCCACCTGGCTCACCACTACATGGCACGCGAGCGCCCCGGCCACACCGTGCAGACCACTGCGCTGGTGAATGAAGCCTACATGCGTCTGGTGGACTACAAGCGCGTGAAGTGGCAGGATCGGGCGCATTTCTTTGCGGTTGCGGCACAGGTCATGCAGCGAATATTGGTCGACCATGCCCGCAGCCACAACGTGAAACGGGGCGCCGGCATAAAGCACGTCACCCTCGATGATGCCGCCGTCGTGAGCGCCGATCGTACCGGTGATCTGGCCGCTCTCGATGACGCCATGGATCGCTTGGCCCGCCTCGATCCGCGTAAGGTGCAAATCATCGAGATGCGTTTCTTTGGCGGACTCAGCTTTTTCATCACGGTAAATTATCAGCAACAGTTCACCGGAAACCTGGAAGAAGCAGAGCGTGCCGCGGAGTTGTGGAGCGCGACTTATCCGCGCGACCTGGACGCCTATACAATGCTTTCGTGGATTGATCAGAATCTCGGCAAATACGAGAAATCGGCCGCCGCTGCGAAACGAGCGGTGGAGATGAACCCCGGTTTTCCTCCGGGCCCAACGAACCTCGCATGGGCCTATTTGTTCCTCGAGCGTTATGCGGATGCGGAAAGAACCGTTCAGCAGGCCGCCGAACGCCAGCTCAGCGTTCCCGACCTTATCCTCTTGCCGTACGTTCTCGCGTTTTATAAAAGCGACCAGCGGGAAATGGAGCACGCCGCCGCTCGCGCACGGGACAACCCGGAATCCGCGGACTGGATGGCGAACACGGAGGGAGTGGTTCTGGCCTGGTCCGGTCACTTACAACAAGCCAGAACGATGACGCGCCGCGCCGGCAGTATGGAGCGGCAAGCACACCAGCCGGAAAGAGCGGCCATGTATGAAGCCGGATACGTTCGTCAAGTTTACGTATCTCCCGATTCTCCGGGCACTGGCGGCGCTCAGCCGGGACGATTCGCCGGCCGCGATGGAACAACTGCAGGCCGCGGCGCTGTACGATCTCGCCATACCAGGAAGTTGGTTTGCGTTCTTCGGAAACATGTACGCGCCCTTTGTGCGTGGACAAGCCGATTTGAGCGCTCATCGTCATCGCCAAGCTGTTGCCGAGTTCCAGAAGATCCTAGACCATCCGGGAATTGTTTTCGCCGACCCAGTGCGCCCAGCGGCACACTTACAACTGGCACGCGCCCTCGCGGCGGCGGGCGACAGGATGAAGGCAAAAACTGCTTATCAGGATTTTTTCACCCTCTGGAAAGACGCTGATTCCGGCATCCCCCTGCTGAAGCAAGCCAAAACAGAATACCTGAAATTGAACTAGCCGGCTCGCTGGGCCCCAAGGCCGCTGTCCCGGCAAGTAGATGCCTGGCTGAGACGAAACGCCTATTCACGATGTGGCCGAACTGAATCCCGGATCATCGGCGATCCGGAAGTTAGCCGGAAATATTCACGAGGTTGCGACGCGCCGAATCGCTGGGCGCCGATGCCGTCTTCGTTCCCGGTAGTGGGCCATAGTCGCCACTATCGGCACTCCTCGAACTGCAAAGGTTCCATTCCACTCGGCAATGTGTCCGGAATCAGGGAGCAGAGGTTCTCGCGCGCGGCGTGTTTATCCAGCAGGCCGGTGCGGACGAACGTAACCAGGTTCTCGAATTCTTCCGGTGTCAGAGAAGGAGGGTCGAGAAGGAGCGGGTCCAGGCGTGCCAGAACGGGCTCGATCGGCCCAAGGCGCAGCGTCAGATCCGCTGCCACACCCGCGCGGATTGGATCGTAGTTCCGCGCTGATTCAAACACATGGAGATGATGCTGAATAGCATCCTCCAGGCGGGTGAATGCCCCATTGTGAAAGAAGGCCGGTTGTAGGGCGATATTGCGCAGCGGCGACGTCCGAAATCTATAACGGTCGGCCGGGTCGGAGGTAATCTGCTCCAATCCGAAATCTTCGTTTTCGTTCAGACCGTCGAAGATCACATTGCCTTTACCGACACCGAACTCAGGCGCTATCTGCGGCACCCCGATCACATGCATCTGAAAATCGCTGAACATCTCATTGGACTGGCCCGCGACCGCATGGCAGGCGACGCATTTGCCTTTACCGAAGAAAACCAGCGCGCCTTCCTTTTCGGCAATACTCATCGCTGCATGTTGACCCCGGGCGAAGCGATCAATGGGAGCATCGGCAGCAATCAGGCTGAACTCAAATTCGGCGATGGCACGGCCAAACATCGAAAAATCGATCGGGCCGCCCGACTGAACGTCCGGAAACACTTCGGCGAAAAGGTTTCGTGGCTGTAATCCCTTCGGCGACTTGCCACGCATCCGGGAGCCCGGCACAAGAGAACGTAACGATTCCCGTAGTTCCATCGGAATAGGCGACGCGTAAAACCGCGAGACCGCCCGTGGCCTGACTGAGGTTGCCGATATTGTCGGTGGTCAGGCATGCGTCAGACTCGCACACCGGCAGTTCCAGCGGCTCGGCCTTCTGCCACTCGAGGAGTTCCGTGACGATAAAGGTTCCTTTGGTGATGGTCCCCCCCGTGCAACCTGGGGCGGGAGGGCCGGGCGGTGGGAACGCGATCCCGGTGCACGACGCTGACACAACCCACGTGCCGCCGCCAGAGACTATCGGTGACGGGCCCCCTCCTGGGAGCGTAAGGAAGGTTCCCGAACCGGTCAACGTGATGAAGGAGCAGCCAGCGTTCAGCGCGCAATCGGTGGCCATTGCCGTTGCGCTGCCATGAGGATTCAGAGTACACGGATACGAGCCGCCGGGCCCGGTACAAGAAACGGCGGCAAGGTCCCATCGGACGAATTGCATTCCTTGAGCGGATACCAGTGGGGCGCCGGCCGTGATAAGGATGAGCGGCAAGGTCAAAACGGTAAATTTCGCGTACTTCACAGTAGTACCTCCAGAATGGGAAATGGATCGTGTGATGAGGTCACACGAACGCTTCGAGCGAATCCAGTTTGGGCTACCTGCCCGCGCCGTACAATCAGCGCGGGCTTAGTTGTTCCTGAGCCGCGGATTTGCCGATAAGCTGCGTGTCTTCTGTGGTTTTCGAGGACAGCTTAGGAGTGTTAGCGGTATAATTACCGGAACTAAGGACGCCCCTCATGAATCCCAACGGCCGCAAGACGGATGCGTTGCGTTTCGGGATATTCGAGTTGGACCCCACCGGCTGCGAACTCCGGAAGAGCGGCGTTCTCATCAAGCTCCAGTCCCAACAATTGCAGCTTCTCATGTTGCTTGCCGGGCGGCCGGGTGAGGTGGTCAGCCGTGACGAGATCCGGCGGGCGCTCTGGGACAGCCAGACATTTGTCGATTTCGATCAAAGCATCAATTTTTGCGTGAACAAGGTTCGCGAAGCTTTAGGGGACAATCCGCAAAGCCCGCAGTACATCGAAACTGTGCCTCGCAAAGGCTACCGCTTCATTGCTCCGATTTTCGAGTCTGGACCGTCCGCCGAAGCGGAGACGCCGCCAATCGTCCAAGCTGTACCGGCGGCGCGCGGGTGGCTGCTGATCGGGGTTGCGGCGGCGTTACTCATCGCAATTGCACTGGCAGCCGTGACAAGTGCATTGCGGTAGCATCCTGCGAAACCAATCACATCTCTCGCCGTGCTTCCACTTGAGAATCTTTCTCACGATCCGGAACAGGAATACTTCGCCGACGGGATGACAGACGATCTGATCACGTACCTTGCAAAGATAGGCGCTCTCCGGGTGATTTCGCGAACTTCCGTCATGCAGTACAAGGGGACGAAGAAGACCGCGTCCCAAATTGCGCGAGAGCTGAATGTGGATGCGGTTTTGGAAGGCACCGTTCAGCGGGACCGGGACCGCGTCAGGATTACCGCCCAACTGATAGCTGCGTTGCCGAAAGGCATCTTTGGGCCGAAAGGTATGAAACCCGCTTAAGCGATGTCTTGACGGTGCAGGCTTCCGTGGCAAATGCCGTCGCGCAGGCCATTCAGATGAAAGTGACTCAGGGACGCCCGGAGGTGGCCCGACAGCATGTGGTCGATCCCGAGGCTTACGAAGCTTATCTGAAGGGCCGCTATCTATGGGAGCCGGGCGGGGAAAAGCACCTCAGCAAGAGCCTGGAGTTCTTCGAGCAGTTCACAAGGACCCCAGCTATGCGCCGGCCTGGGCAGGGCTGGCGGACACCTATAACCGGCTGGCGAGTTGGGGTGTGCTTCCGCGGAGTGAGGCCGCTCCGCACGCCCGGACTGCCGCCGAAAAAGCGCTGGAACTGGACAGCAGCCTCGTCGAACCGATAACTGCGCTTGCAGAGGTGAAGATGCAGTACGAGTGGGATTGGTTGGGGGCCGAGCATTTGTTCCAGCGCGCAATCGAGTCGGCTCCCAAAAACGGGATTGCTCACGCTGAATACGCGGTCCTCCTGGCCGCGACCGGCAGGAAACAGGAAGGAGTGGCCGAGATGCGGCTGGCCAGCCAGGCCGACCCTCTCGATTCCACGATCTCCGCAAATCTTATCTGGAAACTCTATCTCGCGCACAACTATGAGGAAGCCGAACGGGAGAACCGCAAGTGGCACGAGTGGCATCCTTGGGAGCGAGGGGATTACATTATGGCCTCCATTTACCTGCAAACGGGGCGCACACGAGAGGCCGTGGAGGAGTTGCAGACGGGCGCATCCGACACACATCACCAGGCCCTGCTGGAGCTGATGTACCTGGGTCACGCCTTGGGCGTCACTGGCACCCGCGATGAGGGCAGGAAAGTGCTAGCGGAGATACAGGCGCTGTCGCAGTCCCGCTACGTTCCTCCCGATTACCTCGCCATGGTATACGTGGGACTCGGGGATCGCGGCCAGGCGATCAAGTGGTACGAAAAGGCGGTCGAAGAACGATCCGTGAATATTTGGGTGCTCCCCGACCAGCGCCTGGACCCCATTCGCTCCGATCCGCGATTCAAAAGTCTGATGCGGCGAATGGGAAAGAAGCGGCACCTGCGAGTGGCCGCGCTAACTTCGCAGCGAAGGTCCAGGGAGCACATGCTACTGTACGCCTCGCAGCAGGAGGTCTGCAGAAATTTCGGGTTTGCAGCGTCGATCCCGCGCGGTATAGACTCTACACCCTTCGGTCTACAAAGAATTCGCGAGAAGTAACGATATCAAAGGTCAATGTTTGGTTCGGAGGGGCTAAATCCGTATTATCGGAATCCGAGATTCCGATTACCATTGAGGCCGCAGACAGCGGTTGTTTCACGATCACTCCGAAAGTACCGTTAGCGGATGGCGAGTATGCCATTAGCCCCGTTGGAGAAGAATACGCTTTTACATTCGGGGTAGGGGCAGTCAAAGCGCCCAAGTAAGTCATCCGTCAGGGCAAATTGCCGCCCTCGGACACACCGGGCATGGCGGCACTATGTTCCGGGTCGCGGTTCCTCCAGTCCGGATTGAAGACCTTTCGCACACCCCAAGCCCCCATCGTCAAAATTTTGAGATATACTTCGTTAGTTTTTTGACAAATCGGCTTCGGGGGAACCTATAATGACTTCGCTTGGTAATGGGCGGGTGTGTGCCGCTTCCTCTCTCAGTCAGTTGCTTCTACTCGGCGTGATCGGCGTGGGCGGCCTTTACGCGCAGGTCACCGCCACGATCTCGGGTACGGTAACTGATAGCTCGGGTGCCGCGGTGAGCGGCGCGCAAGTAGATGTGAAAAATTCCGGAACTGGGGTTTTGCATTCCACCATGACCGATGCGCAAGGGCGATACAGCGTGCCCGAGCTGCCCATCGGCGATTACGAGGTCCAAGCCGTGGCGTCCGGCTTTCAGAATGTGGTTCATACGGGAATCACGCTCACTGTGGGCGCACAAAGCGTAGTCGATTTGTCCCTGCCTGTTGGGCAGGCGCAGCAGACTGTAACTGTAGAGGGAGAGGTTTCGCAGGTGGACACCACTTCCGTGTCCGTTGCTAACCTGGTGGAGCCTACGCAGATGCGCGAACTGCCGCTAAACGGCCGCAACTATGAATCGCTGCTGAATCTGCTTCCCGGCATAACGGCAGTCCCGGGGACCACCGGGGTTTTCGGGGCCTTCTACGGAACGCAACAGAATTATTCGGTGAGTGGCTCCCGGCCCGAAGGGCAGTTGTTTCTGCTCGACGGCGCGAATACTGCGGATTTTTTCAATCACGGAACAGGGTCCGGCGCTCTCGGAACCTCGTTGGGAATCGAGGGGATCGCCGAGTTTCAGACGCTGACCAACACCTACAGCGCGCAATTTGGGGGGAACGGCGCAGTAGTGAACGCTGTGACCAAATCGGGAACTAACGGGTTGCACGGTTCGGCTTACGAATTCCTGCGCAATAGCGCCCTCGATGCGCGCAATTTCTTCGATACGACGAACCCCGGAGGCGGCCCGCCACCTTTCCGCAGAAACCAGTTCGGAGGCAGCCTGGGCGGCCCCATAAAGAAAGACAAGATGTTCTTCTTCGTGAATTACGAAGGACTGCGGCAAAGCCAGGGAGTCAGTCAGATCGCGACCGTTCCCGACGCCAACGCGCACAATGGCATTCTGCCCACCGGCAACGTGGGAGTGAGTCCGAACGTTGCTTCGACCCTGGCGCTGTTTCCCTTGCCCACCAGCGAAGTATTAAGCGCGACCGGCCAGCCCACCGGAACCGGTCAACTGACAGAGGTTGCCAACCAGGTGGGAAATGAAAACTACGTCCTTGGCCGATTCGATTACAACATATCATCAAAGGATTCTGTGTTTGTGCGATACGTTTTAGACAGGGCCAATTACAACAATCCTTTCGGCGGCTCGCCCATTCCACTCTGGGCGGAAACGGACATCACGCGCAACCAATACCTTACGGCCCAATGGCAGCGATTGATTTCGCCCACCCTGCTCAACATAGCGCATGCGAACTTTGTGCGTCCGGTGGAGGCTCAAAGTTTAACCAGCAGCACTCCCGCGCTCGATTTCTTCGCGGGGCGGAACGTACCGGGCACAGTAGGGATCGGAGGCTTGACTGGAATCGGCGGCAATGGTTTCCTCCCAGATAACTTTTACACCAATAAATTCAGTGGAGCCGACGATGTTCTATGGACTAAGGGATCTCATAGCATTAAGTTCGGCTTCTCGGTCGAAAGAATTCAAGACAATACCAGCCAGTCTTTGTTTCTCGGCGGAACGTGGTCGTTCGCCAGCCTGACCAGTTTTCTGAAAGGCCAGGCGAGCACTCTTCTCGGGCCACCGCAGGGCGAAAGCGACGGCTACAAGGATTTCCGTAGCCTGTTTCTCACTCCCTATCTCCAGGACGATTGGAAAGTGACTCGAAAACTGACCCTCAATCTCGGCTTGCGCTATGACTGGGAGGGCAATCCGACCGAGGTGAATCACGTGATGACGACGCTGATTAATGCGCCGTTCGGGACGTATACACCGGTGAATAGTGCCTTCGCGTCCAATCCTTCCACTAAGAATTTCGATCCCCGAATCGGCTTGGCTTACGATCCATTCGGGGATCACAAAACTTCAATTCGCGCCGGCTTCGGAATTTTTCACGACATCATTCAAGCGCGTCTGTACGCCGGCAATTATTGGCTGAATCCGCCCTATTCCATCAGCCTGCAACTGGAACCCGATTATCCGATTCCATTTGCCGTCGGTGGAATTACTCCCCCGCCAACTATCTCAGAGATGGAGGGGGTCGATTACCATTTCGGAACCACTCCCTACGTTATCCAATATAATTTCAACATCCAGCGGGACCTTGGCGGCGGTAATGTTCTCACAGTCGGGTATGTCGGATCGGAGGGGGTGCATTTGGTGGAGTCCTACGATTCCAATGCTCCCATTCCGGAGATCGGTCCCGACGGGCAGCAGATTTTCGGCGTATTCGTGCCTCCTACTCCGATATCCGGCCCGACTGTCAGTGCGCTGCCGCGCAAAAATCCCGCCTACAGCTATATTTCGTTGAAGGAGCCGTGGGGCCATTCCAACTATAATTCGCTCCAGTTGGGTCTGCATCGGCGCTTGAATCGCAACTTACAGGCGCAGGTTTCTTATACCTGGTCGAAATCCATGGACGATGGATCGACAAGTTCGAGTCTCGAAGGCGCCGGGCAGGATATTTCCGACCCGTATAACGCGTCGCTCGACCGTGGCCTGTCCGGTTTCAACCGGGCTCAGAGCTTTGTGACGAGCCTTGTTTATATGCTGCCCTTCCAAAAAAATAAGCTTGTCAACGGCTGGCAAGTGAGCGGAATCTTTACTGCGTTTACCGGCGCTCCGTTCTCGGTCATTACAGGCTACGACCAGACCGGCATCGATGACCTCTCGGTCCGGCGGCCCAACCTGGTTGCGGGCTGCAATGAGAATCCGACCGTCGGGAACGTGAATGACTGGTTCAAAGCGGCCTGTTTCTCCGCTCCACCGATTGGCGAACTCGGCAACCTCGGTAGAAATACCCTCATCGGTCCGGGGTTCTGGGGTCTCGACTTTGCCGTGATGAAAAACACACGCATCTCCGAAAAGTGGACGGCTCAATTCCGCGTGGAGGCTTTCAACATTTTCAACCACCCCGATTTCGATCTGCCGAATAGCAGCCTTTTTACTCTCGGCGCGACCGGCAACGGCGTTGCCAATCCCCTTGCCGGCCAGATTACGGATACGATCAATGCGCCCCGGCAGATTCAGTTTGCGCTGAAGTTCCTTTTTTGATAGATATCGATCTTGAAACCTATCTTGCAGAATGCATTCGCGGCCCGCTTGGAATCGCTGGCCGCCGATGCCGTTTTCGGTGGGCGGCTACTGCGCAAACGAAAGATCGCCTCCGCGTCCGCGATTCTCTCGCTTGCGCTGGGATTCGGCGCTTCCATAGCTGCGTTTCGCCTGATCGACTCCCTTTTCCTGCGTCCGCTGCCGGTGGCCCATCCCGAGCAGCTCTACGTTCTCACCTTTCAAGACCTCTTCGAACGGCAGATTGGTACCAGAGACCAGTTCGAGTATCCTGCCTTTCGCCTCTTGCGCGCGTCCGCAAATGATCAGGCCGATCTGCTGGCGATTGCATTTGCCACGCGCACCGATCTCACCTTCGGCTCGGAGCAGGAAACGGAACGCGCTTGGCGGCAGTATGTTTCCGGATCGATGTTCCGCGAGTTCGGATTGAAGCCCGCGCTGGGGAGGCTCCTCACCGAACAAGATGATGTCACGCCCGGCGCCGATCCCTACGCAGTGATTTCCTGGGATTATTGGTCGCGGCGCTTTGGCAAGGATCCAGGCGTGATCGGCCGCCATTTCCGCATGGGCAATGACTCCTTCGAAATTATCGGCGTGGCTCCCCAGGGATTTACCGGTACCGACCGGGGTACATTTACCGATATTTTCCTCCCCAACATGATGAATGTATCGGCGCTGAATGGCCCTTACAACGGCTATCGGATCTACGTCATTCCGAAAGCAGGCGCCCGTCTCTCCATCCTGAGGGATCGGTTGAGCGCGGCTCTGCATGCGTACCATGCTGAGGAGGTGAAATCATGGCCCGCGGTGCGGCTGAAACAGGAGCGTGATTTCTTCGTGGCCGCGCCGGTTTCGCTCGAACCGGCAGCCACTCCGCGCTCCGGCACACAGCGGGGATACCGGCAGGCGCTGATGATTCTTGCAGTGCTGGTGGGCCTGGTGCTGCTGATCGCCTGCGCGAACGTGGCGAATCTGATGACGGCTCAGGCAGCGGCGCGGGCGCGTGAAATGGCGTTGCGGATCTCGATCGGCGCCGGACGCGCGCGGCTCATGCAGCTTGTTCTGATGGAGAGCGCCCTCATCGCCGCGGCTGCATCGGCGCTTGGCCTAGCTTTCTCCTGGTGGGCCGCGCCATTCGTCGTAAGCAAGCTCGGCCTGCCGGACCAGCCCGTGCGTCTCGACCTGATTGCGGACTGGCGCGTTACGATTTTCGCGGTGGGCCTCGCGTTTGCCGTCACCGCCCTGTGCGGCTTGGCGCCCGCGCTGCGCGCCTCCTCCATCAGCCCGGCCAGCGCGCTCAAAGGAAGCAGCAGCCTGCCTCGGGCACGGCGGCTGATGCACGGCTTGACGGCCGCGCAGGCTGCTTTCTGCACGTTCGTCCTGTTTGTCGCCGGCCTTTTCATTGCCACCTTTGAAAAGATGGCGAACCAGCCAACCGGCTTTTCCGCGGCGCGCGTGCTCACGCTCGAATGCGAAATCAGTGCGGCGTTGCCCAGTGAGAGTCTGCGCCAGGCCGTCGAGCAACTGCGCTCGGTTCCCGGTGTGGAATCCGCGGCGTTGTCTCAATATGCGTTGATGAGTTTCAACGCGCAGACCGCATATGTCTGGGCCAACGGCCATTCCCCTGCTGGCACCTGGAGCAACAGCACGTGGATTCTGGGGATCTCGCCCGGATGGTTTGAAACCATGAAGATGCCCTTACTCGCGGGCCGCGATTTCCGCTGGAACGACGAGTTTCCCAAGGTCGCGGTAGTGAACGAGAAATTCGCGCACCGGTATTTCGGCACTGAATCTCCCGTAGGCCGCAGCCTGGAGGTGCTTTCCAATGAAGGCTTCGCCAGGAGTCCCGGCAGCAATGGCCGGGTCGCGATCATGATTGTGGGCGTGGTCCCCGACGCGCGGTATGAAGATATGCGGCTCCCCATCCCGGCTACTGCCTATGTGCCATTTCGGCTTCTCGATAGCCGCTCGGGGAGAGGTTCCCGCGCAACATTCCTGGTCCGCACGAAATCGCCGGACCCGATGCCGCTCGCTCGTGTGCTGCGGCAACGAATCCAGGCGGCGAGGCCTGAAATCGCGGTGTCCAATATCGTCACGCAGGAGGAACTGGTGCAGGCGCAAATGACCCGCGAACGCCTCTTGGCAACGCTGGCGCTGTTCTTTGCCGCGGTCGCGCTGATCCTGGCGGCTGTGGGTCTTTACGGTGTGCTCAATTACGCGATTGTGGAACGGCGTCGCGAACTGGGTATTTGTCTCGCACTGGGCGCGACTGCGGGTGCGATTGCCCGGCGTGTGGTCGTGAGCCCGGTCGTTATGATCGCACTGGGCGCGGCATTGGGGGTTACAGCCGGCCTCGATTCCGAACACTACATCACTTCCTTGCTTTATCAAGTGAAGGGCACCGGCGCCGGCATGCTGGCGTGGCCGCTGGTCACCATTTTCGGAGCTGCTCTGGTGGCCTCACTTGGGCCTGTGCTGCGCGCGGTGCGCATCGATCCGGCGGCGTTATTGCGCGCGGAGTGAGGAAGGTGCGCCAGCGCCGGAACTCTGGTAGCGCCGGCGGTCTCCGCCGCCGGCGGCGCAGACCGCCGGGCACTACAAAACTGGTGCGTTTGGCGGAGTAGATCTCTCGGGAAATAGAGAAATTCCAGACGCCGGGCAGAAGCCCGGCGGCAGCCCGGAAGGGCTGACCCCACTGAAGCCGTTTTTGCGGCTGCGGACTGTGACCGATCGACCGGTGCATTCGTCTACCAGTAGAGGTGCTGCGCGTTCCCATGCGGGCGCCCGGTTGTGTAATGATACGCACATGATGGCGTTTCCGCGAGCACTCGGCCTGAAGCATACCGTGTACCTGTTGCTGTTTCTCTTTGGTCCGTCTGCGAAGGCGCAGTTTCAGGAAATTGGTCCGGCTCCGTTTTCTCCGGCCGTGGCGCACCAGCGGATACGCGCATTGCTGGATGCGGCCGAGCCCTCGAACCGCAAAAAAACAATTGATTCCTTAAATGCTCTGACGCCCTGGTTCCGCAATGTTCTGGACGATGAACTGATCGCCGGGTGGCAGACAGACAATCGGTCACGATTGCTGCTGGTGCTGGAACCGCTGGCCGATGCGGCGGTTGCGGCCGGAGTAGTGCAGTTTTCGTGGCGCCAGCGGACGGACGCCAATTTCAATCCCGCTTACGCGGCTGTGCTCGGACACTTGATGGCCCGCTATCCGGAGAGCGGCAACATGTTTCTCTCCGATCTCCTCGCGCCCGCGCCACCGCAGCTTTCGCCGGTGGGAACCGAAACGGTTTGCAGAATTCTGCTGGATATGCCCGACATCGGAACGTGGCGCCAAAGCGCCCTCCGGATTCTTCCCCACTATCGTTCCACCGCTGAGCGCTTACTAACGCAGGACAAGCAAGGGGGCGATCAAGAGAAGAGTTATCGCGCCCAGATATGGCTGGCGGAACTCCACGGAGAAACGCCAGGCTTCGCTAACCAGGCATCTGTTCCGCGCCAAAGACCCGCCGTGACGCCGTTGCCGGGCGCAACTAGCGGCCCTACTCTTTATCCACCGCCGTCTGCGCCGCCAGCCAGGGTGGATCGCCAGCCCGCTCCCCCACCCGTCTATGCCCCGATCCCCCCGCCCCCGCCGGCCACGCCTGACGCGGCTCCGGTTTCCGCGCCGCCAGCAACCCTGCAGGCATATAACGGAGCGATGTCCGGAACCCTTCAATGCCAGGGCGCTCCCGTTCCGCAAAACGCCGAGTATGTTTTCCGGGATTTGCCGCCTCTCAAATTGCGGCTTGATTATGATCAGAAAGTCTGGGAGGCGCGCTTGCTGCCCGCCGATAACCAGACGCAACGTTTAATTCTGAGAAACAAAAGCTCCGGCCCGCAAAAACGATGCGTGGTGCATTGGAACGTTGTCCAGTAGCAGGTGAGAACCGATGAACAGAACTTTACTTCTTTCACTATGGCTGTTCGGAATGCTGGCCGGCACTTCTGCGTTGGCTGACGTCATCACCCTGAAAGACGGACACCAGGTCTCCGGATCAATCGTGGACGGCAATATTGAGCAGGTTCACATACAGACCGAGGGCCGCTCCGAAACCATCGCCGTAGATGAGATCCAGTCGGTTCAATTCGGAGTAAACGCAGTTGCGCCGCCCAAGCCTTCTACCGCGGTGCGTGCTCCGGCGCCGGCGCCCGCAATTCCAGCCGCTCCACAACCTGCTCCTGCGATCAGCTCATCCGCAGCCCCGCAAGCTACCGCTCCGGCTGCTTCATCCGGGACGCCGCCGCCGGGCAGCATCACTCTGCCAATCGGCACGGAGATCGCGGTGCGCACCATCGATCGCATCGATTCGAAGAAGGCGGATCTCTCGCACGAATACGCCGCCAGTCTGGATGACCCCATTATCGTGAATGGCGTAACGGTGGTTCCCGCTAATGCGAATGCGGTGCTGAAGATCGTGGAAGCGCAGGGGCCGGGACTGACGCATAGCGCCTCTCTAGCCACGGCATTGGTTGCCGTGATCATTAACGGGCAGAGAGTTAACGTGGAAACCGGTAAGGTCGACTCAAAGGCTGGCTCACGGGCTAAGCGAACTGCGGCCGGCGGGGCCATAGGCGCAGGGGCCGGAGCGGGTATCGGAGCCGCGGCTGGCGGTGGAGTGGGCGCCGCGGCTGGAGCCGCAGCCGGTGCTGGCGTGGGAGCCATCGCCGCACGGGTTACCGGCAGGGGCGTAGAGATTGCTCCGGAAACTCGCTTTACTTACACACTGAGTCAGCCGGCGGTGATCCAGCCCGCCGGGGCGGCCAAATGATGACCCGGCCGGCCGTTCTACTCCTGATAGTCTCGCTATGCGCTGGCTCTGATACGTTGATCCTGCGCAGCGGCAAACGTGTTTCGGGGAGATGGTGGGCAACGGATGCCAAGATGGTCAGTTTCCTGGTAGATGGGCGCCTGGAGTCGTATCCGCGCTCCGATGTATCGGAAGTGTTCTTCGGCGCAGAACCAAGCGCCGATGCAGTCCATGCACTCGTTCCGAAACCTGACCAGATCGGGACAGTTTACTTGCAAGCGAGCGCGGGTAACCTGCTCGAGTTGGAGCGCACTCAGCCATCCGGGCATCGCGAAGGCGGCCAATCCTGGACTATGCCGGGCGGGCGATCTTCGTTTCGTTTGAATAACGACTCCCGTATGCAGTTCCTTGTGGAGATGCCCTCCAGCGTTGCCCCGAGTTCGTTCCAACTGTATCCACTCGAAACCAAGGGGAACACCCGGCGGACGAAGGCGAGTAACCGGAACGGCCCGCCACTTACGGCGCCTCTCACCACGACACAAGTGGCGGACAACACCTACATCCTCACCCCAGCGGCTGCACTAACGCCGGGCGAATATGCCTTCAGTCCCGGGTACTCGAATGACGCATTTTGTTTCGGCGTTGACCCGGCTGTAACGGGCGCTCACTAAGCGGCCCCGGCAACCGCAAAGTTAACGAAAGTTCTATCAGTACTTAAAGCGTACTTACCATTACCTTTTGGAATTTGCTCATACGAAAACCTCTTTCCAACTGGAGTTTTTCGCACTATCCTGGATCACAGACTAAACCACGGGAAGGGGTAATTATGCACAAATGCCTATCGCCGAGCCGTATTGTGGCATGTTTGAGTCTTGCTTTTGGGTTAGCCGGGCACGCCGCGGAATTGCCGGGACGCTCGGAGCTCACGCCCGGCGGAAAGCGTCACGTGCTGCAACTCGTCAGAAATTCGGACGGTGCTGTGCAGCGGGTATCGGATACCTTGTATTCGACCAATTGGGCCGGTTACGCGCAGCCCAATTATCAAACCAACACTACTTATACTTCGGCCAGTTTCAGTTGGGTCGTTCCCGCGGTCACTTTTGGCAAGGAAAACAGTAAGTCACAGACTATCGAGGCCTCGGCGATCTGGGTAGGCATCGGTGGATTCTGCGAGAATGCGGCATGCTCAACCGTCGATTCCTCGCTGATTCAGATGGGCACTGCTCAGGAAGTGAACAGCGCGGGGCAGACTCTCTACTATGCCTGGTATGAGACGCTGCCTCAGGCTGAGGTTGCTTTTGCTTACGTCTCACCGGGCGATCATATAACCACTTTGCTGGAGTGCCTGGCCAATTGTAAGGCAGGCGTCACACAGACCTGGGAGATTGTGATGGCTGATGTGACCCAGGGTTGGAAGGCCAGCGGCACACTGAGCTATAAGTCTTCGCTGCTTTCGGCTGAGTGGATTGTGGAAGCGCCTTCCAACTCCAACGGCACTGTTTATCCCTTGGCTGACTTTGGCACAGTGACTCTCTCGGGCCTGGTGGCAGACGGATTGAATCCCGGTTTGATATCTACAGAAGCGATTTATCTCGACGATTCGCAGGGCCAGACGGCGAGTGTCTCCGTGCCCGTAGCGGGAGATGAGTTCAGTGCGTGCTGGGCTGCCGGAACTTTGTTTGCAGCCTGTGCCGCGCCGTAACTTGCCGGCCGCTCACTTCACCTCCTCAAAAGGGTTCTTGGGAGTGGCGCCCGGGGCCGGAACGGGTGACGGCTCGCTCGGCGTTGCTTGGTAAGGAGTCAGGCGAGGCGGGCGAAAATCAGGTTCCAACAGCCACACCGAGCGATCCGAATAATATGCGCGCAGCTTCTCATCCTCTTTGGGACCGAGATCGCGCGCCCAAACTACTCGCGAGCCATCAATATCTGCGCGGTTGTACACCCACTCTTCCTGAAACTTATGCTCAGGATAATAGCGCACGAACACCAACAGTTTGCCGGGGAGGGCCTCGATTTGCCGGTTCACGCCGGGACGCACGGCCGGGTTGCGCGGGTTCAAACTGAGGTGGTTCAGGCCGTCCCAGGTTTCATAGGGGCGCAGCGCGAGAGAGAAGTTTGCCGTATCGAACACGTGCAGTGTGTACCAAAAGATAAATTGCGCAATGCACAGAAATACGAGCAACTCCGCCGCCGGTCGGCTGAAGCGTGATAAGCACTCCAGGCCGGCCACGCTCACCAGGACAAACAAACACGTTACGCCTGCAAGGTAATGCGGTTCGAAATTCGGGAAGAAATTGGCGCCCAGCGCAAACAGAGCCAGGACGAGCGCCACCCAGGCGAACCAATATGTCCGGACACGCCAGAAGAATGCCGGCAGGGCGAGGTATAGGGGCGCCAGAAAGAAGAATCGGTAGAAGCGCACGCGGTACTCGAGCCGATCGAGATACTTTTTCAGGGTTTCCGGACCGCTGCCCCGAAAACCGGACTGCATTTGAAAGTTCAGTGCCTGTTCGCGGTTCAGTTCGCGGTGTGGGACCGGGTTCTGCTGAAAGGTGAGAGCCGCCGGAACGCCGTACTGGTATTGGCTCAGCGAATAGGGCATCGTGATCCAACTGCCTGTGGCCTGGCGGTTGTGCAGCAGCATGAGCCCGGCGGCCAAAATCAAGGGCACGGAAGCGGGCGCCAAAAGCCGCACATAGCCACGCAGCACGCGCGGTTTGCGCAGAAGAGGAACCAGGAACAAAACTACGCCTGCCGCAAGAAACAGGGTTTCGTAGGGACGGATGAGCAGGTGCAATCCCAGTCCCAAACCCAGCAGCGCGGCATCGCGGGCGTGGGCGCCGCCGGCATGGGAGCCGAACAGGCGTGGGAGCGCGCCGCACACCAGGCATCCGGCCGCAGCGGCCGCTGCCCCACCCCAGTAGCTGTTCATCCAGTAGCTAAGCGGGCCGAATTCGATGACGGCCAGAACGCCGCCTACCAGCGCCCAACCGGGAGTGGTCCACGCGCGCAGCATCCAGTAGCAGAGCGCGCAGAATGCGGCCGTTGCGAGTAGCACGCCGGCCCACGGGTGGCCGAACAAAATCCAGCCCGCAGCCAACACCAGCCCTTGCCCAATCGGGTAGATCGAGCTGTAGGACGGCTGCTGGAGCACGAACTGCGTCTCGAAGAATTGAGAAAGCGCATGCGGAGGATTGGCCAGGCGAAAATGACGCAGCGTATCGGCGGCCAGAAGATGACTGAACTCATCATAAACATCGGGCCAGGGCGCCGGATGATGCGGCAGCAGCGCCAGGCGAAGCACCACTGGCAGCACAGCCAGCGCCAGCATGCAGAATGCTGTGCGTTGCGCCAGGCGCGCGGCGAGCGGTTGGATGCGCAGCCGGACGACCGCCCACATGAAAAGCAGAAAAGCCAGGACCAACAGCAGGAAATCGCTCGCGCCAAAGCCTAGGGGATTGTGGAGGGGCAGCAACGAACGGAAAAAATCGAAGAGAAACACGCGCGGCTCCGCCTCAAATCAATCCGAGCGATTTTCCGGCTTTTTGAAACGCCTCAAGCGCTTGATCCAACTCCGCACGCGTATGGGCCGCGGTTACGATCGTCCGGACGCGCGCTTTGCCCTTCGGCACGGTGGGAAAGCCAATGCCCGTTGCCAGCACACCTTGCTGAAACAGCGCCCGTGACAGTTCATGCGCCGCTTTGGCCTCACCAACAATTACGGGCGTGATCGGTGTCTCGCTCATCCCGGTATCAAAACCGGCGGCCATCAGCCCAGCTTTGAAATATTTGGTGTTGTCCCAAAGCGTTTTCATGCGCTCTGGTTCTTCTTCGAGCACGTCGAAAGCGGCCATACAAGCGGCCGCCACCGCCGGCGGATGGGAGGTCGAAAAAAGGAAAGGGCGGGCGCGGTGATAGAGAAACTCGATCAGATCGCGGCTGCCGCAAACATAACCGCCTAGCACGCCAATGGCTTTCGAAAGCGTGCCCACCTGTACATGGACGCGCCCGTAAAGATTGAAGTGATCGATCGTGCCGCGGCCATTGCGCCCCAGCACGCCCGAGGCATGCGCGTCATCGACCATCATGATGGCGTCGTGCCGCCCGGCAGCTTCCACCAGGCCCGGCAAAGGGGCGATATCCCCATCCATCGAAAAGACGCCATCGCTGATCAGCAGCTTGCGGCCGGGCGCAGCGTCCAGCTCCGCGAGGATCTTCTCTGCGGCAGCGGCATCTTTATGGGGGAACACGTGGATTTTGGCACGCGAGAGCCGGCATCCGTCGATAATGCTGGCATGGTTCAACTCGTCGGAAATGATGTGGTCCTCGGCGCTGAGGATTGCGGCCACCGTCCCGGCGTTGGCCGCAAAGCCGGACTGGAACACTACACATGCTTCGACCCCTTTGAAAGCGGCGATGCGCTCTTCCAGTTGCATGTGCAGCTTCATGGTGCCCGATATGGTGCGCACCGCGCCGGAACCCACTCCAAACGACCGCACCGCGGCGAGAGCGGCCTCGCGCAACTTGGGATGGGTAGTCAATCCCAGGTAGTTATTGGAGGCGAGATTGATGACCTCCCGGCCATCGAAACGCGACACCGCGGCGCTCTCCGATTCGAGCACCCGCAAGCGCTGATAGGTGCCCTCCTTTTTCCATTCCGCGAGCTGATCGCTAAGATAAGAGAGAGGATTCGCCACGAATTCAGTCTACCGTGCCATGCCTCTGGGGGTCCGAAGCATTCTTTGGAAACGATTACCATGAGCGATCGTCTAATAGGCATGCGTTATTGGGCCCTGTTCGCTGCTAAGCTGCTGGCAGCCGCCGCGCCCTTGTATGGCCTGCTGGTTCTGCTGGCGAGCCTGTTTCCGCCCAAGCCCAAGGACGCGCCGGACAATTGGGCGCTGGCAAACAGTTCCCAAGCGCTGCTTTGCAATCTGGCTCTGCTGGGGTGGTTCTTGTTGTGCACAGGCGTGATGTATCTCATCGTCTGGGACCAGCGCCATCGCTGCCGCGTGTGCCTGCGGCGGCTGCGAATGCCCGTGGAGACCGGTTCCTGGAGCCACATGCTGCAATTGGGCCGCCCGCGCATCGAGTACATTTGCCCCTATGGCCATGGAACCCTGCGCCAGGAGGAGATCCAAATCCTGGGGCTGGAGGCGCCGCAATGGGACCAGACCGCGGACCTGTGGGAGGATCTTTGCGCTGCCAGTAAGGACTCCGAGGGAGGCTCCAAAGGCGCTCTGTGAACCAGGTCCCTCGATGGCGCATTGTGGCTGCGATCTTAGTGCTCGCGGCGCTGGTATTTTTCGCTGCCATGTTTGCGCCGGTCTACGTTCACAACCTGGAATTGCAGAACTTCGTCGCGAATGTGACGGCGCGCCAAGACACGCAATCGAAATCGGATGATCTGGTGCGCACGTGGGTAATCGATAAAGCCAATCAGCTCGATCTTCCCGTGCACGCAGACAACGTGAAGATCTCTCATTCCTCCGACGGCGTGCGCATCGATGTGCGCTACCAGGTGAGAGTGGACCTGCCGGGCTATACCGTAAATCTGCATTTTTATCCGGGCGCCGGCAGCCGGTAGGTAGCAAGCTGTCAGCAATCAGCACTCAGCCATCAGCTGCTGAATGCTGAGCGCTGAAAGCTGACAGCTTTTTATTACCGCACCACGAAATTCACCAGCTTGTCCGGCACCACAATCGCCTTCACCACCTGTTTTCCATCCACGAACGGCCGCACTTTCTCATCTGCCCGCGCTTGCTCGATCAAGTTCTGCTCCGCCATTCCGAAAGCAACATGAATGCGGCCGCGCAGCTTGCCGTTTACCTGCACTACCACCTCCGCCAGATCCTCGCGGGCCAGCTCCGGATCGAAAGCCGGCCAGGGGTGGCGGAATACCGGCCCCTGCTTGCCCAGCTCTTCCCAGATCTCCTGCGAAAGATAGGGCGCGAAAGGCGCCAGCATGAGCGCCAGGTTCTCCAGCGCCGCGCACATCGCCTCGGCAGAAATGTCTCGCTCCGCCGCATACAGCACGTTCATGAGCTCCATGATGGATGAGATGCAGGTATTGAAGTGCCAGCGGGTCTCGAAATCTTCGGTGATCTTTTTGAGCGTCTGGTGCAGCTTTCGCAGCACCTCGCGGTCCGCGCTATTGGGCGCAGGAAAATCCGTCCGGCCGATATTGCGCGTGGCGAACCGGTACACTCGCCCGAGGAAACGGTAAATTCCTTCCGCGCCTTCACTACGCCAATCGACTTCCTTTTCGGGCGGCGCCGCGAACAGCACGAACATGCGCGCCGTATCCGCGCCGAAGCGCTCCGCGAGCATATCCGCGCCGACCACATTGCCTTTCGATTTCGACATCTTGGCGCCCTCGGCAATCACCATTCCTTGCGTAAACATGCGCCGCGCCGGCTCGCTGTTTTTGATCAGCCCGATGTCGCGCATCACCTTCGTGAAGAAGCGCGAATAGATCAGGTGCAGAATGGCGTGCTCGACCCCGCCAATGTATTGATCGATTTCGAACCAGTAGGCAATCTTCGCCGGATCGAACGGCATGCGGCTGTTATGCGGATCGCAATACCGGTAGAAATACCAGGAGGAATCGATGAAGGTATCCATCGTATCAGTCTCGCGCCGCGCCGCGCCGCCGCAGCGTGGGCAAGCAACGTTCACGAATTCCGGCACACTTTCCAGCGGCGAACGCCCCGTCCCTGTGATTTCGATGCTGGCGGGAAGGATCACCGGAAGCTGCTCTTCCGGCACCGGCACGATTCCGCAGTGCGCGCAATGGATCATCGGAATCGGCGTGCCCCAATAACGCTGCCGCGAGATCCCCCAGTCCTTAATGCGAAACGTGATGGCGGCTTTGCCAAAGCCATTTTTCTCTGCGTAAGCGCTCATGGCGCGGCGCGCTTCCTCGCTCGCCAAGCCCGACCATTGGCCGCCGTGTTCTAACACGCCATCTTCCGGGAATGCTTCTCGTGGATTCGTCTCCAATGACCCAGCAACGGGGCGAATTACCGGACGTATGGCAATGCCATACTTCGTACAGAATTCAAAATCGCGCTGGTCGTGAGCGGGCACCGCCATGATTGCGCCCGTGCCGTAACCCATCAGGACGAAATTACCGGCCCACACCGGCACTTTCTCCCCACTGTATGGATTCACGGCGAAGTGGCCGGTAAAAAAACCCTCCTTCTCGATGTCGCCAGGATCACGTCCGGCGCGCTCATCTACCATGGCTTTCGCTCTCGCCTGCCCGGCTTGATCCAGGAGTTGTCCGTTCAGCGGATGCTCCGGGGCAAGGATCACACAAGTCGCTCCGAAGATGGTGTCCAGGCGAGTTGTGAAGACGCGAATGGTTCCCTTCGCCGGCGCGGCCAGCCCGAAGTCCACTTCCGCGCCTTCCGAACGGCCGATCCAGTTGCGCTGCATGGTGAGCACGCGCTCCGGCCATCCGCCTTCCAGTTGCGCCATGTCGTCCAGCAGTTGCTGGGCATAATCGGTAATTTTCAGGAACCATTGGTCGAGCGCCCGCTGCTCCACCGGCGTATCGTCATGGCGCCAGCAGCAACCCTCGACCACTTGTTCGTTCGCCAGCACAGTGGCGCATTTGGGGCACCAGTTCAGCAGCGCCCTCTTGCGGTACGCCAGGCCACGCTCGAACATTTTCAGGAAGAACCACTGGTTCCATCGATAATATTCCGGTTCGCAGGTAGTAACTTCGCGGTCCCAGTCATAGCTGAAGCCGAAGCGGCGATGCGTCCGTTTCATGGCCGCGATGTTCTGCAGCGTCCACTGCCGCGGCGGCGTCTGATTGGCAATCGCGGCATTCTCCGCCGGCAGCCCGAAAGCATCCCAGCCCATGGGATGGAGCACATTGAATCCGCGCATCCACTGATAGCGCGCCAGGGCGTCTCCAATCGAGTAATTGCGGATGTGCCCTATATGCAATGTGCCGCTGGGATAGGGCAGCATCTCCAGCACATAAAACTTCGGCTTGGGAGAATTTTCTTCCGCCTTATAAAAGCCGGCATTTTCCCAACGCGCGTGCCACTTCAACTCGATCTGATTATGATCGTACTGTTTCTCGGACATAACGGCAGTTACGTCCATCGTAACAAGCGGAATGGCGGAGCCTGATGGCGGCTACCTTGCCGGCGTGTAATAGCCCGTACGCGCGTATACTTGCATCGGCGGCGTCCCCGGCGGCACCATAAGCTGCACTTTGATGTGGCGATACTTGCCGCTGGGAGCGTTGTCGGGCGGATAGTATCCCAACACGTACTGGTTGTGCAGACTTATTCCAATGATACTCATGCTGTCGCCGAAATGATTGAGATCCTTAACAAAAAAAGGAACCCCGCCGGTTTTTTCGGCCAGATCCTCCAGCAGTTTGGGACCGTCCCATTCTTCTATGCTTTGCGGGTTGTAATACAGGCAAATGGTATAGATCGTGGTGTCGGATTCGACTGCCTTCTCCACTAACTGCCGCAATGTGTACCGGCTGTTATTGTCGCCACCATCCGACACCACTACCAGCGCCTTGCGCGCATTGTGAGCTTTTCTCATCTGCTCGAGTCCCAGGTAGATGCCGTCCAACAACGATGTGCTCCCATCGGCGCCGGTGAATGCCAAAGCATCGCTCACCGCGGCCAGCTCAGAGGTGAAGCCGCGGCGCAACACCGCGCGTTTGGATACGGTCACCAGAAACGCTTCATCTTGCGGATTCAGCTCGTGGAAGAGGTGCGCCGCTGCATTGCGCTCGGTTTCGATCTTATCCCGCATACTGCGGCTGGCATCGAAGATCAGACCCACCGAAACCGGGGCGTCGTCACGGCTGAAGGCCGCAATCGGACGTTGTTCGGTATTGTCGTAAACGCGAAAGTTCTCCTTGTGGAGACCGACCACGTTCCGTCCGTATTCATCGGTGACGGTCACAGGGACCAGTGTCATATCGGCATCCACTCGTATATTGGTGCTTCGTGTGGCGGTGTTGCTCTTCTGCCCGCCTGGCGTTGCGGGAGGTAAGGTTTCGAGCAGCGGTCCCTGCTGCAGGCCGTCAGGATCGTAGGGCGCCGCTGCAGTTGCTGCCGAGAGGAATAGAAGAAACGATAGGGAAATTACGTTAAGGCTGCTCATGGCACGTTACGCTGCTGATGGATTCCGGTCGAAGCCTAAGCCGTAGCTCAGCGTCGCTTCATCAGGACTTCGTCAGGGCTTCATCACGCGGCTTGCCTTTGTGAGTGGAAGGGTAGCCAAAGATTTTAAAGTGTCGAGGTTCTTACGATCATCGCCTGGCTGGTCTATGGGTGTTTCCAGAATGAAGGCTTTGCGCCGCAGCTTGGGATGAGTGAGAATGCGCCGGAAGCCTGCGAGTCCAATATGCCCAGCGCCAATGTGCGCATGCCGGTCGACGCGCGATCCCAGTGGCGTTTTGGAGTCGTTGGCATGAATTAAGCGGACCTGCGTGAAACCGATACTCTCCTCGATAGAGCGAATTGTCGTCTCCAGGCCTGCCTGCGTTGCGACATCAAAGCCGGCCGCCAGCAGATGGCATGTATCCAGGCAGAAGCCCACCGCCAGATCCGTTAGATCGCGAGCCAATTCCCGTATCGATTGCAATTCTTCAAGGCGGCTCCCGAGGCTGCAGCCGCTTCCCGCAGTATTTTCCAGCAGAACGGTCAGAGGCTTCTTCCGGTTGCCGGCTTCGAATCCCGCGGCTGCTTCCTTCAAGCCCAGCGCGAAGGCCGTGATGCCCTCTTCCACCGACTGCCCTTTGCAATTTCCCGGATGCAGCACCAGGTATTCGGCCCCAATCAGCGCGGCCCGCTCCAATTCGCCGCGAAAAGCCAGTATGGATTTGGCCCGCACGGTTTCATCGACTGATGCCAGATTGATCAGATAATTCACGTGAATGGCGAGTGGACGAAGATCAAACCGCTCGCGCGCCTTCCGGAATAATCGAATTTGCTCCGGATCGGGCGCCCGCGCGCGCCACATGCGAGGGCTGGCCGAAAAAATCTGGAACGTGTTGGCTCCCAACTCAGCCGCTCTAAGCGCAGCCTTTTCGAGGGACCCCGCAATGAATGTATGGATGCCTATGCGCGTAGAAAAAACAATGGTAATCGAAAAACCATTTCGAGCCGCAGATAAACACAGATGAACGCCGATAAATTTGTTTTGATTTGCGTTCATCGGCAGCCGGCAGTCCGGCCGTACTCAAAATACTGATCTGGGCAACGGTACCCGGCGCCCGAACTTCCGTTTCCCCGCGATTTTTCTCTCCCTGATCCGCTCCCACAAAACCGGAAATTCGGTCCCGCATTGGAGACATACGTAGTGGCCATGAATGGGCCACGTAGTTCGCTTGTGAGCCAGCTTGGCACCAATATCGTTTCGATCGCGTTAACATGCTTCCCCTCCGCTCGAACTAAAGTGACGCTTCTCCTGCGTTCGTATCACAGGTAAAAGCAATCCGCATACCTGCGATCGGCAACATTTCCAAGATTTGCTTGATTTCGCACGGACGCGGGTAGTCTGCGCCCGCCTTTAGAAGTACCAGCGGATGCCGCGCCGCGCCATCTCTTCTTCCAATTGCGCGGGCGACAGGAATTGGACAGCGTCGATGCCCGCCTGTTGCGCGGCTTCCACGTTTACGGCGATATCGTCCGTGAAGAAGCATTCTTCCGGGCGGCACCCGGCGCGTTCCAGAGCCGCGTGAAAAATGGCGGCCTCCGGTTTAGCGGCGTGCACTTCGAACGAGAGCACGCGATCGTGGAAATGACGCATCATGGGGTACTTCGCGCGAATCATTTCCCAGTGAATGGGGTTGGTATTGGAGAGCAGTAGCAAACGGTAGCGGGACGCCAGCGATTCCAGGACCGCGTCGCTAATCAACTGGCCGTGGAAAATGGAGCACCAGGCATGGCAGAAATCGCCGTAATCCATCCGTAGTTCCAAGGCGGCAGAAAGCTGCCGCACGAATTCGCGCGGTTTGATGAGTCCTTTCTCGAACGGCTCCACAAGGCGGCTCTGGGCGATGCGCCTCCGAATCTCAAGGACGTCGTGAGAACAACGCCCCGCCAGGGCGCGATACCCGACTTGGAAATCGAAAGGGACGAGAACCTTCCCCAGATCAAAGATGACGGTTTTGTGCATGGGATACAGGGCAGATTGGATTAACGTTCGGGCGGGCGGAGAAACACCACACGGGAATTGGCTTCGAATTTTTTGTACTGGCTGAAGCTGTAGTCCATTTCGCGGTTCAGACTTTTCAGCAGGAGGATGCGCGCCGCGGCGGTAATCGAAACATGGCGCGGCAGCCACAGGTCATCGTCCATGCGGGCCTGTTCGATGAGGATTTTGCTGCCCTTCTCGAGCCGCAGCAAAAAGCCGCCAAACGCGATCGTGTCCATGGCTTCGATCTCGATGCGGGAACCCTGAAAATCGGCCTTATCGATCCAGGCGCGGATTTTCACTTTGGGAAAGAACGATGTGAACTGCGATTTCGGCTTGTAGCCGGGCTTGGGCACAGCGTCAATCACGTAAGTGGGCCGGCCGTTCCAATCCTCTTCCGTCACCAGTTTGAAATCGAAGGCGTCCGGCAATTCGAGAAGGGGTTGGCGCTGCCGGTCCTGGCGATGCCGCCATTCGGCGACCCTCCGCTCGCGCTGTCCGGACGTTTCGTGCAGCCGCTCTTCGGTGTTTTGCTGCAGCTTTTGATCCTCGATCCGCTGCTCCACCGGAGAGAGCGGCCGGTCATTGCGGGCGACCAAACGCTTGTAAGCCGAGCCTTCGAGCGGGATCACTTCATAGGTTTCGGCTCGCTCGCTTCTCATCTGGCCGGAGTGATCCAGCTCGCGAATTTCCTGGCGCTGCAGAAAGGTGTAGTTGTCCAAAACCTGGGAGTTCCGCTCATCCTGCTCTACGGCTTTGCGCACGATCTCCCGTGGGCCAGCGGCAAATAGCGCGCACGCCAAACAGCCAAAAGTAACCAGGGCCTTGCGCATACAAGTCTTACCGCGCGGCCGCCTGCAGCGCGGCGGGCTTACTGTAGTCATTGTACGTGATGTCCTGTTCGAAATTGTGTTCGAAGAACAAGAAGGTCCGCGCTTCGGCTTTGGCTTCCAGACTCTTTGGCACCCAATCACCATTGGGCAGTTTCGCCTGCTCGAGATCAATGTGCGAGCCCTTGAACAGGCGCGCAATGAACAGCCCAAAGGACACGTTTTCAGTGGCGACCGCATCGGCCTTTACCCACTGAACGTCCTTCTGATCGATCCACAGAGTGCCGCGCATTTTGGGGAAGACGTGGGCGTAGCGTGACTTCGGCTGGAAACCCGCCCGCGGCGTGGCTTCCAGAACCCAGGCGCGTCCGGTGGGCAGTTGGTCCGTGCGGATGATGCGAAAGTTGAAGGCGTCCGGCACCTCCTCCATGTAGGAGCGATCCGCCAGCGCCCTTTCAAACCGGCGGCGCTTCTGAGCAGGAGATTCCGCGCGCAACTTTTCCAGTTGATTCTGTACTCGCTCGCGGGCTTCCGGCGGAAGCGGCTCTCCATCATGTTCGATGTGTTCGGCGAAAGAAGCGCCGTAGCCCAACGGAATCATGGCGAAGAGATCGTTGGCAGCCGTCCTCGGTTCGCCCTGCGAAGTGAGTTGCCGGACCACTACTCGCCTGGTGCAAGCATATCCCGTCGATACTTCCCAACTCCGCTTCCCATTTTGGATGGACTGCCGAACCAGTTGTTCCGGGTCCGGCGTGTTGGCGGCGTGCAATGCCGCACAACAGCCAGCGAGTGTGAAAATTACCAGAACCGCACGCACCGCTGTGGCAGGAGCAATTGATATGCCTTTGCTTCTATTTCCAGGAGATGGCTTCGCCTCCGGTGACGATTAGGTTGGCTATGGCGGAATTACCCGGATCGAATGTCACTCGCACCAGTTTCCCCCCGTAAGGTTTGAAGACCATAAGCTGGGGCAGAATGCTCGTAGGATCAGGGTTGCCGGCCTCTCGCAGTATGCCGGCAATGTTTGTCCCCCAATGCACGAAAGTTGGTTTCCCATTTACGCTAACAGGAACGAATCCATTAATAGCCACTTGTTTGGGGACCTGCACGCACAGATCGTTATGTAAGCTTTCGCAGGAGGCGGCGCCGGTTTCGAGTGCTTGGGTGTGGCGTTCCAAATCGGTGAGCGTGCGGGCTGCAATGATGAGGGCGGCAAAATCCGTCGGCTCGGCTTCGTAGTAAATCCGGTAGAACCCCGCCGCCGGAAGGGATTGGAAGTAGTTAACGGCAGGCGCCGCCCGCCGCTCGACTTGATCTCCCAGATGAATCTCTGCGTACTGCGGAACCACCGCGAGGCCGCTGCCATGGTCTTTCGGTTCCGCTGCATAAAACGCTCTTTCGTAGCCGTGACTGGTCATCGGGCTGACTACTTCGAGCCTCATTTGCGGAACGATATCGAGCCACACGTTCCATTGCGAGTGCAGTAGCTGAAACGCTTGATTCTCCTGAAGCGGCAATGCCTCCGCGATCTCTGCGGCCAGCGCGGAAGCCTGACCCCGCGGAAGGCAGCCCAGCGATTCCAGATTGGCGGCCCAAACCGTAAGCCATCCCGGCCGTTTGTCCGCGAGCATCGCCGCGCCAACCGTAATCGAGATTCGGCGATGCCCGGGCCGAACTGGGATGCCCTCAATGGATGCCGGGCAGTTTGGGTTCGGGGCAGAGAAGGCGAAGCTGATTTTTCGCGGCGCTACATCCGGGCGCGCAACGCCAGGCGGTATCAGAATCTCGCTGGCGCCGCTCCGAACCAGGCTCACGCGGACGCCAGGCGGCCCGGACGGCGACGCCAGAATCGGATCAGTGCCGCTCCGAACCAGGCGAAATGTATGAATTGAGGGCGCGTGCACAGCGCATCCGGCCGCGCTGCAGATTGCCGCGGCCAGTAAAGCGAAGCAGGTGGATCCATTCACAAGAGGCCGATTCCAGGTCGTGCCTCAAGTGTATCACAAAGGTGCTAGATTTTTAGCAGGTATATGCTGACTCTTTAGGAAGCGATCTCCACCGGCGGCGTCCCATAGGTGTGGAACGAATCGATGGTCTTCAGGCCCCATGCCTGGCCTTTCTTGCGCTCCGCCTCGGTCCAGCGGATAGGCTTCCAGTCGGGCGCGAGGATCAGGCGCGCGCCCGCATTGGCCACTTCCACGCGGTTGCCGCCCGGTTCGTAGACGTATAAGAAAAACGTTTGCTGGATGGCGTGTTTGTGCGGCCCGGTTTCAATGTGGATTCCATTTTCGAGGAAAATGTCTGCGGCCAGGAGAACCTCTTCGCGGCTGTTCACGGCGTATGTCACATGATGGAATCGCCCGCGTGTGCCGGTATGATCGCGCGTGTATGCAAAATCGTAGCTTTTATTGGTGCAGGTCATCCACATGGCAGCTTCGGCGCCGTTGTCGAGCACGATTTGCTCGGTAAGCCGGAAGCCGAGGTACTTCTCGAAGAACTGGCGGTTAGCCGCGATGTCAACAGCCAGTCCGTTCCAGTGATCCAGGCGCCGGACGTTGACTCCGCGCGCCGGAAATTTCTGCGCCTGATTCTTGAGCGCGGGCCGCAATTCCGGTGGCGCTTGGTACCACTGCGTTTCGTAATACAGCTCAATACGATGACCATCCGGGTCGCAGAAAACGAAGGCTGGGCCATGCGCCAGATCGCCATCAGTCCAGCCGTGGCCGTAGCCCGATCCCTTTAGCGCGGCTACGCGCCGTTCCAGGGCTTGCGGGCTGCGTGCGCGAAACGCCACATGACCGAGGCCCGGCAACTTGGAGGCAGTCAGTTTTAGAGAATGCCGTTCGTAGTCGTCAAAAGCGTGGAGATAAACGGAGTCACCTTCCCGGCCACTCTCTGTCATTCCCAGGATGTTGACAAAAAAATCCAGGCTCTCGTCAGGTTTCGGTGTCAACAGCTCCAGGTGGCCCAAATGAGCTATGTCTGTGATAGGTTCCATTGGCATCAAAACCTGATTCTAACAATTGGTGTCCCGGGCGCGCCGCAACCGGGGCCTAGTACTTCCGCTGCTTCTGGTTGCTTTCCCTCCTCTGCCGGTGCTGTAATTGGAGTCCCGCCGTTCGGGAAGGCACTAGATGAAAAAAATGGCCACGGCAACTGCGCCAATACGTGCCACCGGCACAATGCCGCTCACCCGCGAACAGAAGCGCGCTTTCTGGGCCGCCTGGGGCGGGTGGACGATGGACGGCATGGATTCTTTCATCCTTTCGTTGGTCCTGGTGCCGGCTTTGCGCGAGGTTTTACCGAAATCCGGAATACCAGCCACGACCAGTAATGTGGGCTTCTATAGCGGTCTGCTGTTTGCTCTCTTCATGATTGGATGGGGAACGGCACTGATGTGGGGACCGGCCGCCGACCGGTTCGGCCGGGCCAGAACCTTGATGCTGACCATCATCTGGTTCTCGGTCTTTACGTTGCTCGCGGCTTTCTCGCAGAACGTGTGGACGCTGGCTGTTTTTCGCTTCCTCGCAGGCGTGGGCATTGGCGGCGAGTGGTCGATTGGTGCATCACTGCTGTCGGAGGCCTGGCCGGAGGAGCGCCGCACCTGGGGCGCCTGTATGATGCACACCGGCTACTACTTCGGACTGGTGCTCGCCGGCGCAGCCAATTACTTCATCGGCAGCCAGTTCGGGTGGCGCTACATGTTTGTGGTGGGCGGGTTGCCGGCGGTGCTGGTAGCCTTTCTCTATAATCGCCTGCATGAGCCCGCGCGATGGAAACAGAAGCGCGCGCAATTGGGCCAGCAATTAACGCTGCGGCGCGCGTTCCTGCGCGTGTTTTCGGGCCAGTACCGGCGGCGGACGATTCTCAATTCCATCTATCTGATCGCCTCCATCGCGGGCCTTTGGGCAGGTTCGACGTATGTGCCGCAGGCAGTGACCTACATCGCCGAAAGAACCGGTGACTCAGCGGCCGAAGCGGCGCGGCTGGCTTCTTATGCCACGGCTTTGTTGGGGTTGAGCACCATTCTCGGCGCCGTGCTCACGCCCTGGCTCGCCAAGCGGATCGATCGCCGCGCGACACTGGGCATCTTCTTCGCGCTAATGCTGGTGTTCGTGCCCCTGACTTACGGATACTTTTTCTATTTGCCGCAACACGCGCTCGGTTGGTTTCTGGCAGGCACTTTCTTTCTGGGATTGGGAGGGGCGAATTTCGCAGTCTACTCTTTCTGGCTGCCGGAACAATACGCGACCGATTGCCGCGTCAGCGCGTTTGCGTTCACCACCAATATCGGCCGTTTCGCAGGCGCGGGACTCACTTACCTGGTGGGAGTCGGTGTCCGGCACTACGGGACTCTGGGAACGCCTGTGGCCATGGTAGCGCTGGCGTTCGCCGTCGCACTGGTGCTGCTGCCTCTAGGGGTGGAGACTAAGGGACAGCCACTGCCGGCCTGAGTCACCGCCTTATATGCTTCGGCCCTGATTTCGGTGTCATCCCTGTAAAGCTGCATCAGTTGTGGTCTAATCAGTAAGACCATGGGACGCGCAGTGATCGCTCTGGTCTTCCTACCGATTTACCAATTCCTGCTGCTCAACCAAGACACTGTTTCGAGGCAACCAGGGCCACAGACATGGATCGCCAGTCTGGCGATCGCTGCGAGCCGGCGAAAGCGGCGACGCCAAGCCGCTATTTTCGAAAGCGGGAGGCACTCCCGGCGACAAAACGATGTCTCGAGGTCAGGAATGCAGCGATTACGAGCAAAGTCAGGCCGACCGACGAAAAAGAAGACGGCTCCGGCGTGCTCACCGCGGCTGGTATCAGAGATACGTCATCGATAAAAGCGCTGACGTCCCCCGTGCTCGTAAGGAGACCTTCGAGTGTTAGCGAATGAATACCGGCAGTGGCGCTAAAATCGAGAGTTTCCTGAGTCCAGCCGCCAGACAATCCACTGTAAGTGCCTCCCGGGAGCACGGAGTTGTCTAACAGTACAGAAACGGTCTGCGGCCCGTTGTTCCCTGCAGGAGCACTGCGGTTGGCGGCATAGAAGGTCAGGGTGTATGTGCCAGTTGTGGGGATGTCGATGGACTGAGTTGCCGTGGGAGTGACCTCATTAAAATAAGTCTGAAGGATTAGAGCATTGGTGGCGCCTCCCGGGTCGGGTTGAGGAATTCCAAAACTAACCCCGAAAACTCCTATAGTGCGATCGTCGCCGATTTGATACTTGCCGGTCCAGTCGGCTGCGGAGCAGGCCCCGTACGGGTATACAGCCGTGTACGTCGTACAGATCTGGTTGGTTGTCAACGAGGGAGTAACGTCAGAGAAATCCCCGTTGGTGATTAGATCCGCCTTTACCAGAGGCGCAAGCGTGAGCAGAGCGAACAGGGCAAGCGCAGGTCCCGAGGCAGAAATTTTCGTTACGTCCATATAATTTCCTCTTTCCTTGTGGCTGTTGCCCGGTTATGTACCCAGGGCTTTTATCTGACTCAGAGATTGGGGCCCTCATAATATCACAAACCCCCAAAATCTCGATCCGCCGAAGCGAGTTTTTGCCGAAGCGAGTTTTTTCTCCCGGGGGTCTCTTTTTTCTGCCAAGTGCCGAATTGTACTCGCCGGAAAACCGAGTCTCCGCAGCGATTTCCATAAACCCGTCCCCCGAACTCCGGACCTTCACGTCCTGGTTGCGTGATTTCGCTGGTGTCACCGCCTCCTGCTATCCAGTCACCACCGCCAGCGCTTCGATCCGCCGGACCATTCTCGTGAACAGCCACAGCGTGAGATGGCTCTCGGCCAGCATCGCGGTTTCGAACGTTTGCAAGCGAGGACAACGCCACTCCTCGATCCCACACCTTCCCCGACCAGATCAGCCGGAATGCCGAATCTTGCGAAAGGCGCTCGGTGTCATTGACATCCTCATAGTCCACCATGCGGCTGTAGACGGCCGCCCGCTCGGCGGCAATACTTGCACCGCCAATTACCGGCTTGCTGTTACAGATTAGCGGCAACGCCTGGAACATCGTGTTTTATAGTTCGGCCCCGATTTACACGACTGGCGTAGTCTATTGGTGGATCATCGATCCGGTGTCACCCCTGTAAAGCTGCGAGTTGTGGTCTAATCAGTAAGACCATGGGACGCGCAGTGATCGCTCTGGTCTTCCTGCCAGCCACTTTGGCGATGCCGCTGGCCGCACAGTGGGTGCATTACCCGACCGCGGGTGTCCCGAAAACTGCCTCTGGCGCGCCTGACCTCAACGCACCTGCCCCCCGCGCAGCCAATGGCAAACCCGATCTTTCCGGCATCTGGGCGCCCGAGAAGAATCGGCCCTGTCCGCCCCAAGGCTGCGATGACATGGAGATCCCTTACGAATTCCTCGATATCGGCTGGTCGCTCCAGGGCGGCCTGCCGTATCAGCCGTGGGCCGCGGCCCTGGTCAAGCAGCGCAAGGCGGAAGCCGGTATCAATGACCCCACGACCCACTGCCTTCCGGGAGGCGTGGTCAAAATGTATACCACTCCGCTGCTTCACAAAATCGTCCAGACACCCAGCCTGATCCTGATGCTCACCGAGCGCGATGCAGCCTATCGTCAAATTTTCACCGATGGCCGCCCCCTCCCTGACGATCCGCAGCCTTCCTGGAATGGCTATTCCACCGGGCATTGGGACGGCGACACGCTGGTCGTCGCAACCAACGGCTTTCGCGATGGCCTCTGGCTTGATCGCAACGGCAGCCCCATGACCGATGCCGCCAAAATGACCGAACGCTTCCACCGGGTCAACTTTGGCAAGCTGGAAGTGGAAATCACCGTGGATGACCCCAAGGCTTACACCAAGCCCTGGACTGTCAAGCTCAACCAGCTCATTGTGCTCGATACGGAGTTGCTCGATTACATTTGCCTGGAGAACGAGAAGGACTTGCGCCACTTTGGGACGAAGTAGGATCCTCACGCTGGCCGCTGCACTCGCGTGTCTCGCCCTTCCCATACGGGCGTCCATCTTCATCGTGGCGATCTGCAAAGATGGGATCGTCGCCGTTGCGGACTCCCGTTTTACATTCGCAGACAGCGATACTGGCCGCGCGCTTGCCTACGCGGATGGCCTTGAGAAAATCATCCATCTTCCCTCCGCGCTGCTGGCGGAAACCGGCCAGGAATTCATCTCCGGCGTACGGTTCGATCGCTTTTTGGCGGCGTTCTCCGATGCTTCCGGCTCTTTGCCCGCGGAACAGGTGCTTCCGTCGCTCCTCGAATATGGCAGCCGACGGCTTTCCGCGGAGGATTTTCAGGTGCTCGAACGGCAGCATCTGGCAGCCGCCAAATTCCGCGGTGGGCTCCCTGTCGTCTGCGGCTATGACGGCAGATTCCGTCCCTGTGTAAACCAGGGCTACGTGCAGAGTTCGCCCACGGATTTTGAGGCGCTCACTAACAAATTGCCGGCGATGACCGCGCTCGAAACAGCCCAATCAGCACGCGCCAGCATGCAACGCTATATCGCGGCTACTGGCAAATCGGCAATCATGGGCGGCGAATTTTCAGCGGCGTTATTAACCCCCGCCGGTATTCGCGATCTCTGGCGGCTGCAGCACCCGATTTCCGCTCGTACACTCGACGAACTGATCTCGCTCGTAGCCGCGCATCGGATCCCGGTCACTCTTATTCCGCCGGCCAGGCGGAGCGATCTCGACGAGTTGCTGCACTCAGGCGCGGGGAACTAGCATCCCTACCGCATATAGAAAAGACTCAGCCGGGGCAGCCCCGCTTTCTCCAACAGGTTTCTTTCGAGATACTGTTTCTCCAGCATGGCGAGTTGATCGGCCGTCATTTTGCCGCGGTACGGACGAAGGTGGCGATCGAGTTCGCGCCGCGCCTCTACTAAATCTTCTTCGCTCTGGCGGGATCGCTCCATGGCAATCATCTTCTCCTCCAGCACCGTCAGGCGCCGCTCCAGTGACTCCAGATCTTCGTAATATTGCTCGATCTCACCCGCAAGCCGTTCGAGCGCCGCCGCAATCTCAGCGTGTACCGGTGCGAGCGCGGCCGCATTATTTCGCAGATACTCGCGCAGCTCTTCGATCGAGAACGGAGCCGGGGCCTGCCGTTTCACCGATTGCGCAGCCGCTCCCGCGGCGTCCGCCATCAGTTGCGCTTCCGTCAGCACGGCCTGCGCGCAGAAGGCCAGCGAGTTCACCATCTGGGTTTTCACTTTGCGGCTGCGCCATTTTTCGAAAGCCGTATCCACACCGCGCAGCACCGCTTCGAGCGGCACGCCCGCGTTCTTCCACGTTTCGATCAGCGCCCAATCGAGCGGCGAGAGGAGAAAGAGGCTCGTTCCCCGCGCCCTTTGAAAATGCTCCTCGATTTCCGTGAAGTAGTTGAAATAGTTGTAAACCCAGTCTTCGCCGCCAGTCACCGGCCACTCACTGCGGATGGTTCCGTTCCCAGATCATCTGTAAGCCTTCGAGCGTAAGATGCTCGTCCACCTGTTTCAGGTAGCGCGATCCCGAAACGATGAGGCGCGCCTGGCCCCCCGTTGCAATGGTCCTTGTGCCGGGACCCAGTTTCGCGATCATGCGCTCCAGCAGGCCATCGATCATTCCCACCGCGCCGAAATACAGCCCCGATTGCATGCTGGCCACTGTGTTGGTGCCGATCACATCTTTGGGTGGGCGGAAATCCACCAGCGGCAGCCGCGCCGTCTTGGAGAATAGCGCGTCGATAGCAATGCCGATTCCCACTGCGATCGCACCGCCCAGGTATTCGCCCGCCTCGGAAATCACGTCGAAATTGATGGTCGTTCCCAGGTCCACAATCACGCATGGGCCGCCGTACTTATAGAATCCCGCCACTCCGTTTACCAGCCGGTCGGCCCCCACTTCGTTCGGATTATCGTAGCGGATAGTCAAACCGAGATTGGTCTGCGGCGTTACGAACATCGCTTCTGTACGGAAGTAACGCTGCGTCATAGCGGCCAGCGTACTGTTAACCGGCGGAACCACGCTGGCGATGATAATGCCGTGCACGTTGATAATATCGAGGCCCGCGGGCACAAACAGGTTGCTCAGCAGAATGCCCCATTCATCGGCGGTCTGCTCTGGAACCGTGCGCAGCCGCCAGTGGGCGATCAGGTTCCTTCCTTCGAACGCCCCGATGGTGATGTTGCTATTTCCCGCGTCAAGCGCCAGCAGCACGAACTCCTCCGGCCACAATTAGCGTATCGGTTCCATCGTCCTGGCGCACGCGCAGGTACCCGGCATCGGTCAGGCCGGCCGTGACTCCTTCGATAATTCCATCCGGCTGGTCGACAACCACGCGCCGTCCACGCGTATAGCTCGAAGCCTCTGGGAACAGCCGCAAAATTGCGTCGTCCGGCATTTCCCGAAAGCGCTCTACCGCCGGAATCAGCGCCTGCAGGATGTCCATGCGCGAAAACTCATGACCCGCGTGGATGCGCAAAGAAGTCGCAAGTTGCGCCAGTTCCCGTGGAAACGCGGATTGGTTGACATTGATGCCGATGCCCCCGATAGCAATTCCATCGCTGAGTTGCACCAGAATGCCGGCCACTTTCCGGCCTCCTACCATTACATCGTTGGGCCAGCGGAGATCGCAGACAATTCCGGTCGCGCTTGTGATGGTTTCGGCGGTTGCCAATCCGAGCGCCATGGTGAGCAACCGTGCGGGCCGCAGCACAATGGATAAATAAATGCCGGACCCAGCTTCGGAATGCCACGAACGCCCATAGCGCCCCTGCCCCGCAGTTTGTTGCTCAGCCAAAATCACGGTTCCCAGCGCGCGGCCCGCAGCGGCACGCATGGTGGAATCGATGGTGTTGTAGTGCTCGATTGCGCGCGAGGGGAATGCCTTCCGAAGAAGGTTGGCATCTAACGATTGCATATCGCTCTTGTCAGCCTCTGCGAACTCTGCCGCCCCCGCGCCTGCTAAGTGAAGGGCGCCGGTTGCGATTCGTGGGGTCAGGGCTTCTGCCCTGCCGCCGGGCTTCGGCCCGGCGCTCCGCCGCCGCGCCTTTCAGCTCCGGGTATTGACCAAGCCCAGCTTGGTCTCTCGCTCTGCGGTGCCCTCACCCCAGCTCCAATCGAAAGCTAATATCCATGGCGCGCGCCGAATGCGTAATCGCGCCGGAAGAAACGAAATCCGCGCCGGCCCGCGCGTACGCGGCAACATTCTGCAGCGTGATGCCACCCGAAAGCTCTACCTTCGCCCGCCCTCCGATGGCGCGCACCCATTCCGCGGCCTCTTGCGGCGACAAATTATCCAGCAGCAGATGCACGGCCCCCGCCTCAAGCGCTTCCGCCAGCTCTTCTTTGGTTCGCACTTCAATCTCGATGGGCAAGCCCGTGCCGCGCGCCCGCTCGATAGCCGGCCGCACGCCCCCGGCGGCTTCAATATGGTTGTTCTTAATGAGAATCGCATCGTACAGGCCCATGCGATGGTTGGTCACGCCGCCCGCCGCCACGGCATTCTTTTCCAAAGCGCGCATTCCGGGCGTGGTCTTACGCGTATCGAGCACGCGGCAACCGGTTCCTGCTACCGCATCGGCGAAGCACCGCGCGGCCGTGGCCACGCCGCTCAACCGCTGTAGAAAATTCAGTGAGACTCGTTCGCATTCGAGCAGCGTACGCGCACTGCCCGAAACCGTCGCGAGAATCTCGCCATCACCGACGCGATCGCCATCCTTACGAAGCAGTGTCAACTCGTCCACACCGCCGCGCAGGCCGTAAATCTCGTGGAGCAGATCAAGCCCCGCAATCACCATCGGCTCGCGCGCGATGTACCGGCCGCGCGCCTTCTGGCCGGCCGGCACGCAGGCCTGAGTAGTGACGTCTCCCGAGCCGATGTCTTCTTCCAGCGCCAGGCGCACCACCTCGGTCATAACGCGCCGTCGAGCTTCTGTAACTGCTCCTGGTATCGGCCGAGTTTCTCCACCAAGCCGTTCACAATATGCGGCGGCGCTTTGGCCTTGAACGTTTGATCTGCAAGCTGGCGAAGGATATTCGCAATATTCTTGCGAAGCTGATCCCGCTCCTTCTCGAGGCGCTTGCGCACTGTCTCTTCCTGAGACACAGGCATTTCGACAACCAATGTCCATCCGGAGGCGGCGCGGCTGGCGGCGGCCTTCGGTGCTTCTTCCGCCCGGAACTCCAGCGTTACTTCAGCCAGCCGCTCGATAGCGTCCGCGTGGCGCTTCGCTACTTCGAGCTCCGGACCCTGTGAATACAACGCTCCCGCGAGCCTTTGCCGAGGATCGAGCTTGTTATCGGCCCGTAATTGGCGCGCCGCCAAAACGATTTCCTGCACGTGTTCGAGCTCGCGCTCGGCCGCGTAATCGGTCAGTTCGGCCCGATATTGCGGATAGGCCGCGAGCGCAATCGAAATCGGCCGGTCCGTGCGCCCGCTGGCCAGCCTCTGCCACAACTCCTCGGTGAGAAACGGCATGGCCGGATGCAGCAACCGCAGCGCGGTTTCGAGTGCCGCCAGCGCATTGCGCATATGCACCGAAAATCCGATATCGTCCTGGAAGCGCAGCTTTTTTAGTTCCAGGTACCAGTCGCAGAACTCGTGCCAAAAGAAATGCCAGATCACCTGCGCGAACTCGTGATAGCGATACTGCTCAATGGCCCGATTCGCCTGTTCCACCGCGTTGTTCAGCCGGCTGAAAATCCAGCGATCCTCCACCGGCACTTCCAGCGTGTCCGGCGAAGGCTCCGGCCGGAAAACTTCGAGCGAGTCGGGAACCCAGGCCTCCACCCCGGCCTTTTCCATGGCCTGGAAAAAGAACCGCGTTGCGTTCCAGATCTTGTTGGCGAAGTTGCGCGACCCCTCCATGCGTTGTTCGCTCAGCGCGATATCGGTTCCGGGCGCTGCCCCTTGCAGCAGCGCCATGCGCACCGCATCAGTTCCGTATTTTTCCGTGACCTTCAGCGGGTCGATGGTGTTGCCGCGCGTCTTCGACATCTTCTGCCGCTCGGCATCGCGCACCAGGCCATGAATGTAAACCTGGCGGAACGGCACATCGCCCATGAATTCCACGCCCATCATGATCATGCGCGCCACCCAGAAAAACAGGATGTCAAAGCCGGTGATCAGCAGCGAAGTCGGATAGAACACGGCCAAGTCTTCGGTTTGCGCGGGCCAACCAAGCGTGGAGAAGGGCCACAGCGCGGAGCTGAACCAGGTGTCGAGCACATCGGGATCCTGCTCGAAGTGCGTGGAGCCGCAGCGCGCGCAACTGTGCGGCGCTTCCCGCGCCACCAGAACCTCGTGGCATTCCTTGCAGTGCCACGCGGGAATGCGATGCCCCCACCAGAGCTGCCTGGAAATGCACCAGTCGCGAATGTTGTACATCCATTCGTTATAGGTTTTCACCCAGTTCGGCGGCACGAACGTGATGCGGCCCGTTTCCACTACATCGATGGCCTTCTCGGCCAGCGGCTTGGTGCGCACGAACCATTGCGTGGAAATCAGCGGTTCCACCACCGTCTGGCAGCGGGCGCATTTGCCGAGGTTCAGCGGGTAGTCTTCGATTTTTTCGAGCAGGCCGCGCGCCTCGAGATCGGCCACCACGCGCTTGCGCGCCTCGAAGCGATCCTCCCCGGCGTACGGTCCGGCGGCCGCGGTCATGCGGCCGCGCTCGTCAATCACCTGGATCTTGGGCAGGTTGTGCCGCCGCCCCGCTTCAAAATCATTAGGGTCGTGGGCGGGTGTCACTTTCACTGCGCCGCTGCCGAACTCCGGATCAGCCAGGTCGTCGAGAATAATCGGAATCTCGCGGTCCATCAGCGGTAACTGCACGGTCTTGCCGTGGAGGTCGAAGTAGCGCGCGTCCTTGGCGTTGATCCCCACCGCGGTATCGCCCAGCATGGTCTCGGGCCGCGTCGTGGCCACCACCAGGTACCGGTTCGTGATGCCATTCACAGGGTACCGTATGTGCCACAGGTGGCCCTCGACGTCGGTGTGGCTCACTTCCAGATCGGAGATCGCGGTCTGGCATCGCGGGCACCAGTTCACCATGTACTCGCCGCGATAAATCAGGCCTTTTTCATACAGCCGCACGAAAACTTCGCGCACTGCCGCGGAGAGGCCCGGATCGAGCGTGAAGCGCTCGCGGCTCCAGTCGCAGCTCGCGCCCAGGCGGATCATCTGGCGCTTGATGGTGTCGCCGTATTGGGCCTTCCATTCCCACACCCGCTCTTCAAATTTCTCGCGCCCCAGGTCCTGCCGCCGGATGCCCTGTTCGGCCAGGCTCCGCTCCACCACCATCTGTGTTGCAATCCCCGCATGATCGGTGCCCGGCAGCCACAGTGTGTTATCGCCCAGCATGCGGTGCCACCGGATGGTTACATCGATCTCGGTATGTTCGAGCATGTGGCCGATATGCAGCGAGCCGGTCACATTAGGCGGAGGAATGACGAGTGAGAAGACACGGCCACCGGAGCGGGTTGCGGCGTCAAACACGCCTTCCTCAATCCACCATTGTGCCCAGCGCGGCTCGAACCGTTGCGGCTCGTACCTGGTATCGATTTCCATGGGGAATAGTTACAGGATAGCAATAGCTCTCAGCTATCTGTCTTCCGCGCCCGGACCGGTGTTTGGGCTTGACTTCGCGCTGGGTTGAGGCCGTGGAACACCATTCGCAGCTCGTCTCCGGCCGCCTTCCGCAGCCCAAGTGCAATCGCCATCCATGGTGAAATTTTCGAAAATACGCCGCCCACAGCGTAAAGAGTGCGCACCGAAAATCGCGGCTCATTCGAGACAGCGTAGACCGTTTCCCAGTGTTCCGGCGACATCTTCAAGCGAAAATGCTCGAGGCCGCGAAAGTTGTAAAACCGATTGGCATGCGCGCGCGCGAAGTACATGAGCGCCCGCAGCCAACCGGGATTGTTTCGGATTTCCCGGTCGGCCGCATGCGCCAGCGCCACCAGGCCGAGCGTTGCATAACGGCAGCCCTCGGCCGCGAACCGGCGCATGGCAGAATCGATCAGTAATTCGCTTGAGCCGTTCGGAGCGTACGGCGATCTGGCAAGAAGTTCGACCAGGTACCCTTTCCTTGCACGGATCGGAGAAGCCACCAGAAAGGCAACCGATTTTCCATCCCTGCGAGCAACCAGGACCATGCGGTCCGCCAGCACTCCATCCAAAACATTCGGCTCCACCAGAAAATGCAGCGGGGGAAGCCTTCGCGTGCTGAGCCACTCCCGCAGAATATTTCGCAGTTCCCGATCCGCCGCGGCTGCTCGCCCGCTAACCGCTTCCACCACGACTCCCTTGTTGGCAGCCCGATGCAACTGTCCCCGCAGCGACGCCCGATTGCGAATCACACCCGGCCACGAACACGGATTCCACACCGGCTGCGCTCCCAGAGCAATCGAAGAGTGACCGGTGGAATGCCCCAATACCGTTCGGATCTGCTCTTCGGCGCAAACGTAACACACCCCACAACCGCTACGCCTTGCAAACGTCTCAAATTCGTCACAAACCGACGCGAGGGCCTCTCTTTCGCAGACGGGCTCGCCGGCCGCTACCAGCATGCCCGCGCGTCGTGTATAGCCCGAAACCGCCCGATTCTGCCCGGAAAACCACAGCTCCAGCCCGGGATTCAGAATCTGATAGGACGTGGTATTCCAGCCGTACTTGACGACAATCTCCCGCGCGAGGTTCACGTGTTCGGGAGAAACATAGGCCATCACTCCCATCATGCAATGTCCATGAAGGCCCAAGCGCGGGCATGGAGTAATGCCGCCTCCCTATTTGCACCGGTTTGCGAGCGGCTTCTCGCGCCACTTTCGGTGGCAGTTGGCGCACGCCACAGTCATCGTATCGGCGACCTCGACCATATTGTCCTGGTTCCTGGTTTGCGCCGCCTGGTAAGCCTTCATTGCGGCATCCCGAAACTGTTGGACGAATTTCGGCCAGTCCGGATCGTTCATCGGAACAGGCACACCGTTCGCGCACTTGCGTCCTGGGATCAAAAGTAGATTTGCGGATTCCGCCAGCGCCAATGCCGCGGCGTCCACTGCCCGCCAGCCTCCGAATGTGCTGAGCAGGGGATCGGTCGCCATCGAGGGATCCTTGCCCGGGACGGGCTTCGCGTCGGCAGGATTGTCAGTTTGCGCCGAGAATACCACGTTAGATGCCGGATAGAGAATGCCCCGCATCAACTGAAGCAGATCGGATTCAATCTGCATCGCCGGCGCCGCCGGTTGCGTGGGCGCCGCGGCTTTTGACGGCGTCTGCGCCGCCAAACACAATACCAGCATCGGTATTCCGATCAGAGTCGAAACGATTCTGCGCATTCGATTATTCTAATCTCGCGGAATCCCGATTCGCACCGTGGGCCCGCTACTCTTGCCTTAAGGCTACGAGCGGGTCGATCTTCGTGGCGCGTCGTGCAGGAATGTAACTTGCGAGGATGGTCAGCGCTGCTAACAGGACACTGACGCCCGTTAGAATTATAGGATTGGTTGCTTTCACCTCGAACAGCATGCTGGCGATTAGCCTGCTCGTGGCCGCCGCACCTGCCAGGCCGACGGCCAGACCTATGCATGCGAGCGCTGCTGCCTCACGAAGCACCAGCGACAATACGTTGCCGGAACCGGCGCCTAAGGCCATCCGTAATCCGATCTCTGTGACACGATTGCTGACAGCATACGTAATCACTCCGTAAACACCAGCCATCGCCAAACCGAGCGCGATCGCAGAGAAGATCCCAACCAGAATAGTGCGGAACCGCGGTGTGGCAATATTCTCGCTGAGAGATGCCTGGGCTGTCGTGAACCGTACGGATGCATCCGGTGCCACCTCCCGCAGTTTCTTTCGCATCGCTTGTGCTATCCCGGCTTGTCCGGCAGCGGCGCGGGCAACGATGCTGAGATCCAAGCCCCAATAGGGATGCTGTTGGTATGGGAGATAAATCTCCGGAAGCGGTTCGCGGTTCGCTATTTGTCGCACGTCGCCGGCGACGCCGATGATCTTAAGCGGCCTGTTCGGAACATACGCACTGACGATCGCACGGCCGATCGGATCCTGGCCGGGAAACGACTTCCGCGCTAACGTCTCGTTAATCACCGCTGAGTACGGCGCTCCGAGCGTATCACTGTCGTTGAAATCCCGGCCTCGTTTGAGCGGAATTCCAAGAGTTGCAAAAGTGCCTGGGGCCACCGGCGAGAATACGGCTTGAGGCGCACTTACTTGTTGAGCCTCAGGTCCGGGAAGGCGGTCGATCCAATAATCACCTATCAGGAAGGGCTTACCTGGTGGCAGCCGTAAGGAGCCAACGGCGGAGATGCCGGGTATTGCCGCGATCTCTTGCAAGAGCTTCTTGTCGAGTTGCGTTGCGCGTCGCTCTTCCGCAAAGGTCGTTGCCGGAATATTGATCTCCATGACCAGCAAATTCTCCGGCCGGAATCCAAGCGCGACATTACTCAGGGCAACGAAGCTCTTCAACAGCAGCCCCGCGCCAGTCAACAATATGACTGATAAGGCTATCTCAGCAACAACCAAAGCCTGTCTCATACGTCTCGCTGCCGGTAAACTGTAATGGCCGCTCTGTTTCAGAGCGCGGATGAGATCGACACGCGAAGCGGCTATCGCGGGAGCGATTCCGAATAACACGCTCGCTAGCACTGCAACAGACAATGTAAAAGCCAGAACCGATCTGTCGATAACGGCAGTTTCCGCGAGTCGCGGCACGCTTGCAGGCGCAAGCGCAATCAGGGCGCGCGTTCCCAGGAGAGCCAATATCAACCCGGCAACGCCCGATACAGCCGCAAGCGCCGTGCTTTCGGTGAGCAACTGCCGTATGATGCGGTCCCGCCCCGCGCCGAGGGCAGCGCGGATCGCGATCTCCCGCGTCCGCGCTGCAGCCTTGGCCAGCAACAGGTTCGCCACATTCGCGCAGGAAATTAACAATACGACAGCCACACCGCCCAGCAGCAGATACAATGTGGGCTTCACACCAGCAACCATCTGGTCACGGAGGTGCGTCACACGGGCTGTCTTATCCCGGTTGCTCGCCGGATACTGTTGCTCCAGCCTTTCGGCGATTGCGGTCATCTGAGTCTGCGCCTGTACCACGCTCACCCCAGTCTTAAGCCGCGCAACGACGGTAAGGATATTGGCCGACCGGTTGCCCGCCCGGCCGAATCCGAATATCGTATCCGCCGGCGCCCACATCTCCGTGGGGTGCAGAGCCGAATACGCCGGGAACGTAAAAGTCGGGGGCATGACACCCACAATTTCTAACGGCTTCTGAAACACTCGAATAATTTTTCCGGGAGAGAAACCGCTTGCTCCAAAGTGCCTGACCCAAAAAGCATGGCCGACGACGACGGCGCTGGGCCCGCCCATCTGCTCCTCCTCCGTGGTGAACAGGCGCCCGAAGATCGGTTCCACGGCGAATACCCTGAAAAACTGCGGTGACACGAAGGTGATTTGTGTAAACTCGGCTTGCTGTCCTACCATTACCGAGGGTTGTTGACTGCCGTAGAAGGCCATGGCATCGAAGGCCGTACTCTGACTTTCCCAATCGCGGAAATTCGGCGCCGATACAGCTCCCCGCGAGGCGAGGCCACCTTTTTTAGGGACAAATTCGAGCGTGACGATCCGGTCCGCATCACCGTAAGCGAGCGGCTTCAGGACAACGGCATTCAGCACGCTGAACACTGCTGTATTCGCGCCAATGCCGATAGCCAGGATAGCAATAGCCAGCAGAGTAAAACCCGGATTTTTGCGGAACAAGCGCAGCGTAAATCTGAAGTCCATTGCCTGACTATATCAGCGCTGGGCCGTTTCCCTGCCGCCGTAGCTCTCCAGTCGCATTGTTGATTCCGCCGCAACTAGGTCAAAATTGTAAGGAATGCAAAGCTTACGTCTTCTTCGTTTCGCCGGTATCTTATATGTTGCCGGTTTGGCGGCCCAACCGTTACTGCCGACAGGCCCGCGGCAGCTCAATTTTCAGAATTCCCCGCGCTTTCATGAATTGGTCCGCGCCGGCGATTTGTATCTCTCGGTGCGCGATGCGCTCGCGCTGGCCATTGAGAACAATCTGGACGTTGAGTTGCAGCGCTACCTGCCGGCGGCCGCCGATGCCGAACTGCTGCGCGCCAAGGGAGGCGGCACGGTGCGCGGGCTCGATTTTACGTTGGCCGAAGTTCCAACCGGTGTGGGCGGCCCCCTCAGCCCGGTATTGCTCAATCCCGCCGTTTCAACCGGCGTATCCGGGGGAAGCTCGGTTAGCACCAATGCGCTCGAGCTCGGTGTGCTGGCGGCGCCCCAGGTGAATCTCGCGGTGGGAGGCACTATCCCGCAGTCGGCCGGCACGGCCATTCCGATTTACGACCCCTCGGTCACCGGCGAGCTCAACTGGACTCACGCCACCACGCCGGAACCCAGCATCCTGACCACCGGCTTTCCCACACTCGTTACCAATATCTCTACGGCCAATGTCGGAATTCAACAGGGATTCTCTACCGGCGCCCAGGTGGCCCTGAATTACGATAACAGCCACGAATCGCTAAATTC